>JBKPPE010000142.1:0-4605 GCA_046733375.1 Acidobacteriota bacterium
GCACGGAAGCCCATCACGCTTCGCAACTCGGTCGATCCATCCGTCGCTTCAAGACCCGTCGTCATTACTCGCATCCTGACGCCCGACGTCGAGGTGGCTGATGCCACTGGTGTTGATGCGCTCACCTCGACTGGCCCCGCAGCAAAGCGTCCAGTTTTTTCCTGGAACTCGGTAAGCCTGTCTTCGCGTGCGGCCGTCGCCATCCTGGGAATTTACATTGTATTCTTGCTGTGCAAACTTCTGTTTCTCTTACGAGCTTGGCGTCGGACGCAATCCATCTTGCGCGGGGCATCAGACTCGCCGCTTCCTGACCATTTGAGGGTGATTGCCGATCGCTGCAGTCGGTTAATCGGCGTGAAACGCGTTCGCATCCTTCATTCACCCGAGGTGCCGGTGCCAATCACGCTTGGCATCGCGAATCCGATCGTCGTTCTGCCGGAAAGTTTGCTGGCAGAGACTGACCGCGACCTGTTGTCGTCTGCGATTGGCCACGAACTGGTTCACGTCGCGCGGCGCGATTACTTGTGGAACTTAATTTTCGAAACAATCTACTTACCCCTGTCATTTCATCCCGTTGCCGCGCTCGTCCGCCGCCGCATTCGTCAGACACGAGAACTTTGCTGCGATGAGATTGTGGCGAATAAGCTCTTGAATGCCGAGACCTATGCGCATTCATTGATGAAACTCATTGGTTCAGCGCCCGTAACGCCGCGGCTGATATCCGACACGACGATTGGCTTGAACCAATCGGACATTTTGGAGGTGCGAATTATGTCATTGCTGAATTCAAAGAACCGAAAGTCCGGCTCCCCGCGAAATCTTCTGATCGCTGCCGCACTGATTCTGACTGCGCCTTGCGTTTTGGGTGCGAAGCTGGCGCTCAAGCTTGACGTTTATGCACAAGAACCTCCGCAAACCGCGCAAGAGAAGGAAGCAAAACAGAAATTAGAGAAAACATTACAGGGTCTAAAAGAGCAGGAGCGCGACCTGAGCGAGAAACTTAAGGGCGCCGACGAAACGCAGCGCAAGGAAATCGAGGCGCGTTTGCAAGAAGTGAAAAAGAATTTGGAAGAGCGTGAACGCGCGGTTACGGAGTTTCGCTATCAGCAGGAAGATCTCGACAAAATGCGCGCGACGCTCGAGCTGTACGCAAAGAGCAGGACGGGCGACGAGCATGAGCTAAAGAAGATGCGCGAGTACCTCGCTAAGATCGAATCCGAATATCCGGCCGACGATGCGCGTTTGCGTGAAGCAAAAGAAAAACTCGAGCTGATTGAAAAGCAAACCCAGCAAGATCGAAGGCCGAAATTGATCTACCGCGTCGAGCCGGAATACACCCCCGACGCCCGCGAAAAACAGATCACCGGCTCAGTAGTACTCGGCGTCACTGTTGGACCTGATGGTACCGTGCAGAATATTCAAATTAAGCGATCGTTATTTCCGTCCCTGGATCAATCCGCGGCCGAGGCCGTCCGCAAATGGCGGTTCGAGCCCGCAATGAAAGAGGGGCAAGCGGTATCAATTTACCTGCAGATCGAGTGTTACTTTTCGCCAGATGGAAAAAGAGGCGACGCCTACCGCGAAAAAGAAGAACGTGAGAAAACTGAAAACCGCGAGCAGGAATTCCGGGGAGTCATACGCGGGAATATCGAAAGCGCGCTCCGGGCTGAACGCGAATCCGAAGAAAAGCGGAATGCGATACTCGCGGGCATGGCGCAGATTTCGATGGAGCGAGCGATTCAGATCGCTACGAGTGCGAGTCCTGGCAAGGTTCTCGAATGCAGTCTGGTCGGTGAACATTGGGAGAATGCGGGCGAACTCGCGAAACCGTCGCTGGTTCTTTATCACGTCGTGATTCTTTCGAATGAATCTCCGGCGAGAACGCATGTGCTGATTAACGCGGTCGACGGCAGTGTCATTCGCGTCAGCAAAGAAGAGAAACGTGAACGAGAGGAAAGCGCAGGGTACACGACAGAACAGGGAACCACCGGGTATGCGACGAAACGCCGGACAATCCTAGGCGGCGTTTTGAATGGTAAGGCCGTGAGCCTGCCACAACCTCAGTACCCCGCGATCGCGCGTGCCGCAAAGGCTTCAGGAACCGTTAACGTCGAAGTTGTGGTTGACGAGCAGGGCAATGTGGTTTCCGCTTACGCGGTGTCGGGGCATCCGTTGTTACAAGCCGCCGCGGTGAGTGCCGCGCGTCAAGCGAAATTCTCGCCGACTTCAGTAAATGGAGAACCCACTGGAATCAGCGGGATTCTCACTTACAACTTCGTGGCGCAATAGCGATGCTTTTGAACTTTCTGTCCTCATGTAAGGGCCGATTCAAAAAGTTTAGCCCTCTGCATGACAAAAAAGGCGGCCGCCCGGCCGCCTTTCTTTGCCGGATAGTGACGATTGCATCCTGCAATAGCATGAAATATTTAGAATCCAAGATCAGTTAAGAGATTTCGGGAGCTAGTCAATAGCTGTGACGCGTAGCGTCGGCATGACTTTAGCCGTGGCTTTCAAGCCACGGTTGAAGGATTTGATGCGATTTCGTCGCGTCAGCGACGACTGAAATCTCAGCCGTAGCTACGCCACGGCTAAACACGTCCATCTTTCCCGGCCTTGAAAGGCCGGGCTAAATTCAAACGTCGCTCCGCGACGCTTCACGTCTGATCGGTGGCAGAGGCAAAACAAGGTGTAAAGGAGAAATTGCAGGACGGCCCTCTATAAACATTTTAGCCGCTACGCGGCTGGGCCCTTACACATCGTTACGGCTCCTCGTTAGCTAACCGATACTTCTCCTTCTCTTTGTCGCGCTGCAAATAGGGAATACCTTTCTCCATCCATTCCGGCGCGGGCGCGCCCTTCAGGAAGTGATCGAAGAATTCCTGCATGCGGCGTGTGTAGTCCTTCTGATTAATGCGCTTGCGCAGGCCGTGCTTCTCACCGTTGTAGCTGAACATGTAAGCCTCTTTGTTCAGACGCCGCAGGGCGAGATAGAACTCAATCCCCTGATACCACGGCACAGCATCGTCTTCGTCGTTATTGATGAGCAGTAGCGGCGTTTGAATCTTGTCGGCATGAAAGACCGGCGAGTTCTCGAGATAGCGCATTGGATACTCCCACAGCGAACCGCCAATGCGTGATTGCGAGTGCTCGTACTGGAACTGACGCGGCAGGCCTGTGCCCCAGCGAATGCCGCTGTAAGCGCTGGTCATATTTACCACTGCCGCTCCGGCTTCGGCGGCTTTGAAACGATTTGTCTGCGTCACCATGTACGCGATTTGATAGCCGCCCCAACTGTGACCCTGGATGCCGATGTTGTTTTCATCGACGAATCCTCTGTCGACAACTGTCTGGACGGCCGGCAGCACGCATTGCAACGCATCGCGGCCCGGGTATCCCGTTTTGTAAACGATGTCCGGCATGAAAATCAGATAGCCGTTGCTGACGTAATAAGTCGCGTTAATCGAAGTACCTGGCCCCGGTGCACGAAACTGGTGCAAGCCTTCCGTCAGCCGCTCGTAAATGTAAACGATCATCGGATACTTCTTTTTCGGATCGAAGTTGTCCGGCTTCAACAGCAAGCCTTTGAGCGGCACGCCATCGGTGTTCCGGTAATTCACGAGTTCCGCCGTTCCCCAACTGAACTGCGCGCGTTGCGCATCGCCATTCGTGATCTTCTTTGGGTTCTTGAAATCCAGGCTGCTCACCCAGACGTCGGGAAACTGATCGAATCGCATCGCCGTAAAGATCACGACGTTTGTATCTTTGGCCTTCGTCGGGTTGTTGAAGGCCTTGTGGTCCATGATCAGTTTTTCGGGTAATCCGCCACCGATCCGGTCGCGATAGAAGCCCTCGTCGCGTGTCTCTTCGTTTTGAGCGCGCAGCAGCAGCGGCTTCGCCGGATCGATCGACCGCTCTTTCGGATCGAGTCGCACATAACGAAGTTCGATCTTGTCCCGGCGGCCGACACCATCTGTTAGGTTCTTCGCGCCGTTGCCGTCCGGCGAGACTTGCCAGACATCGAAGCGATCGTAAATCAGCACCGACGCGTCGTCTTTGGTCCAGCCCCCCAGCCCGTATGAATTTGGTAACTCCGGCGTGTCGCTATCTTCATCGAAGAAGTTCACCCCGAGATTTTTCGTCAAATTCACCTTCGCGCCGGTCGCGACTGAGTACGAATTCCAGTCTTTGCCATCGAAGTAAATCGCGTACTGACCACCGGGCGAAAGCGAAACATTGAAGCGCTGTTTCGGCGCGACGAGTTTGCGCGTGCCGTCTTCGGCGTTGACGACGTAATAGTCCGTCATTCCCGGATCGTAGTCATTCGTGACCCGATACGCGCGGTTGTCCGAACCGATGGCCACCCGCCCATCATTCGAGGGCGCCAGCGACTCCATCTTTTCATCGGCGAGCTGCACGAACTTCTTGTCTTTGACGACATAGATGGCGCGATAGGATCGCTGGCGTTCCTGCTCGGCGCGCACCTTCTGAATCGGCTGAATGTAATCGTCTTTCCAGTGCCAGAGATCGACGAGAACTTTCTCGTCTGCCGATGCTTCTTCATCCGGATTCCGGTCGGGCTCAGGGGGAGCCGTCGCGCCGAGAAAC
>JBKPPE010000143.1:0-3051 GCA_046733375.1 Acidobacteriota bacterium
CTCTCATCTTCCTGGCGGTCATGATGTACACCCTGGCGCCGGCATTTAATTTCGGGCCGACCATCGTGTTGACTGCGGCGGTGGCTTTGGTTTCTTCGTTCGATCGAAACAATCGCCTGGCGATGATATTTTCTGTCAGCGGGTCGATGGCCGCCACATTACTCGCTGCGTTTGCATACAAGCTACTGGTGCTGTTGCTGGTTGGCGCGGCAGCCGCGGACAATCCCAACGGACTATCGCTAGACCTGGTGCTCTTTCCGCTATGTGTCTTCGGAGTCATTCACTACGCGCTTACTACGTTAAGCATTATCGCTTCACAAACGTTCTGTGCTGGCGTGCGTGTCAACCTGTCGCAGGAGAGTCTCGTTTGGACGTTAATCACGCAAGTCGCGAACGTAACTTGCGCGGCAATGTTCTACGGCGCAATTCACGGAGCCGGCATTAGTTTTGTATTTGTAGGGTTGCTAATCGCTGCCTTGGTTCATCTGCTGTATCGATTCAACGAAAAACGTTACAACGAGGTAACACGCGCGCAAGATGACAAGCTCAAGTACACGGAAGAGATTGCTGACCTGCATATGAACACGATCGAGTCTTTGGCCATTGCGATCGACGCAAAGGATCAAACGACGCATGGTCATGTTCGTCGCACCCAGATTTATGCGACAGAGATGGGAAAACTGCTGCGCGTGAAAGAATCAGAATTGCGCGCATTGTTTGCCGGCGCCTTGCTTCACGACATTGGCAAGTTGGCGGTACCGGAATACATCCTGAATAAGCCGGGCAAACTGACGGAGTCGGAATTCGCGAAGATGAAGATTCACCCGACGGTTGGCGGAGACATCCTCAAGCGCGTCAATTTCCCTTATCCGGTAGAAGATATTGTGCGCTTTCACCACGAGAAGTGGGACGGCAGCGGGTATCCGAAAGGGCTAATCGGCAGTCAGATTCCCCTCGTTGCACGAATCATTTCAGTTGTCGATTTCTATGACGCGACGCGCTGCGATCGACCTTATCGGAAGGGCATGAAGCGAGAGGATTCGCTGGCGCTGCTTCAAAAAATGTCCGGTAGTTCGTTCGACCCGAAAGTTGTCGAGCTGTTTACTAAACATGTAGCGGAATTCGACAAACTAATCGACGCGCAGGACATTCAAGAGCAGGTCCAGCCAATTATGGTTGATAAATCCGGGGCGCGTCCCGATGCCGGATTAGCCTCAGACGTGTTGGGTTCGCCCGATGATAGTCTTGGTTTCCGTTCAATCACCGAAGCTCAACGTGAGGTTTTTGCGCTGCATGAAATCGCGCAGACAATTGGCT
Organism: Acidobacteriota bacterium; assembly: GCA_046733375.1. Taxonomy (GTDB): domain Bacteria; phylum Acidobacteriota; class Blastocatellia; order Pyrinomonadales; family Pyrinomonadaceae; genus UBA11740. The sequence goes on from JBKPPE010000143.1 coordinate 1,318, forward strand.
CGTCGCTCAACATGAGTGACACCGTCACGTTGATTGCGAACAAGCTGCAAGCCATCGTTCCGTTTGACACGTGCGTAATCTTTATCGTCGATGATCGACTTGGCAAGGCAGTCGCCATTCACGCGGGCGGTGACCATAACGATTTATTTGTTCGCCGCCGCATCAACATCGGCGATGGCATCAGCGGCTGGGTAATCGCGAATGCGCGGTCGATGTGCAATTCGTCTCCCGAGCTGGACATGGTTGGAATACCGGACGAAGTTGTGAAGAACTATCGGGGCGTGTTGGTCGCTCCGCTGATTCGCGAAGACGGCGCGTTTGGAGCGATTGCCCTGTATTCGAAAGGCCGCACTTCATACACAACGGAACATGTCCGCCTGCTGGAATCCGTCGCGCAGCACGCGGCGTCGGCGCTCAACAACGCATTGACGTTTGAACGAACGAAAGAAAGCGCGTTGACGGACCCGCTGACTGAATTGCCGAATGCGCGTGGGTTTTACATGATGCTTGAGCAGCGTCTCGCGGAATGCCAACGTTTGGGCCGCGAGTCTTTGGCGCTCATCAGTATGGACGTTGACGATTTCAAGCAGATTAATGATCAGTGGGGCCATGCGATGGGTGACAGGCTGCTCGCCAGCGTTGGCCGCGTCATCAGAAAAGAACTGCGCCAGATGGACATTCTTTCACGCTATGCGGGCGACGAATTTGTGGCGATCATGCCGATGGCGTCACAGGCGATGGCCGAAGCGGCCGCTGATCGAATTCGCAATGCGGTTGGTCAACTCAAGTTTTCCGTGCGCACTGGCAAGCAAGTGGAAGTTGACGTGAGCGCAGGCATCGCTTGTTTTCCGAACGACGGTGAAACGACGGAAGAGTTGCTGACCGCCGCCGCGCGCAATATGCAAAAGGACAAACACGCGCGCAAGAATCTGTTGAGTCTCGCCACGATGCCCACGCCGACGCGGATGGATCAATTCACGTAAGCTTCGCGGCGCACGTTCATCGGTAAGCTTGTGGTTGAGTGTTCTACTTTGCGGTTTTTCTTGGCGACTTTTCGCCTGGGCGTGAGCAAACGTCTCTCGAAAACTGATTTCACGGAAAGACGCAAAGACGCAAAGCCTCGCAAAGCACACTTGCCTCAGTGCAACTGTCGCGTATAATCGTGCCTTACCTTCGCACGCGTCAGCCGGTACATGCCGGCTGATTTGCCCCAAGCGAACAGTCGAGACATGAGCAGCCAAACAACGCAGCGCCAGGAGAACGCACGCACCAGTGCGGCAGGCGTCATTGACCAGCCGAAAAGCACCGACACCTTACTCGACGACGACCGCGAGACGCTGCTCAGCATGTTTCACCAAATGCTGTTGATTCGGCGCTTCGAAGAGAAGTGCGCTGAATCCTATAGCATGGGCAAGATCGGCGGGTTCTGCCACCTTTACATTGGCCAGGAAGCCGTCGCCATCGGCTCCATTTCCGCGCTCCGTCGCGACGACTACGTCATCACCAGCTATCGCGAACATGGGCAAGCCATCGCTAAGGGTATCTCTCCCGAAGCGGTGATGGCAGAGCTTTACGGCAAAGCGACCGGCTGCTCGAAAGGGAAAGGCGGGTCGATGCACTTGTTCGACGCCAGCGTGAATTTCATGGGTGGTCATGCGATAGTGGGCGGCCAAATTCCTCTGGCGACGGGATTGGCATTCGCTTCGAAGTATAAGGAAACCGATCAAGTAACGG
>JBKPPE010000144.1:0-4318 GCA_046733375.1 Acidobacteriota bacterium
CTATGAGACGTGTCAGGCAAGCTATCCGGTCTGGCCAATTCGCGAAATTTCGGCGAGAGTTCACTGAGCAACTCAGTTCTGGTTTGGAATAGCGCGTGTCAGAGTCCCGGGGCGGTAGCGATGGGATCAAAAAGACATCTGCGTCTTGAAAATTATGTTGCCTTTATTCCTATTACAGGCCGGCGGCGGATTCGGATTTCTTATTCCGATGCTGCTGGTATTCGGTGTCTTCTATCTGCTGCTCATCAGGCCGCAGCAAAAGAAGCAGCGGCAACTGCAATCCCAAATCGCCGATCTCAAAGCGGGCGATAAGATCATCACTACCGGCGGCATTATCGCGACAATTACCGCGGTCAAAGACGCGAGCTTTTTGGTGCGCAGCGCAGACAAATCCATTCTCGAAATTGCGCGATCGGCTGTGGCCGGAATCGACTCAGAAGAAGCTAAGTAATTTATCGGGTTTATGAAGAAGAAGAACCTGCTGCAGCGCTCGATCATCATCGCTATCGTGACGGTCGTCGGAATCTATATCGTACTCGGTCCACACGGCCGGCGCCCTCACGCGCAAGACTTTACGTGGCGCGGACTCAAAGCCAATCTGGCAAACAACATCCATCTCGGCCTCGATCTGAAAGGCGGATCGCATCTCGTCATGCGCGTGAAGGTCGAGGACTATCTCAAGCGTCTGACCGAAGATAGCGCGACGGCTGCGCAAATGGTTGCGAAGGAAGCGGGATTCGACGTCAAGAATGTACGAACTGAAACAAGCGGCGGCAATTATCAAGTGTTCCTGGAAGTAAGCGACCCCGCAAAGGTGAATGACATCCGCCAGAAAGTTGAAGGGAAAGGAAATCTGCTGGAGCGCGATGGCTGGTCATTCTCTTCTTCAGGTAATACGTTGACCTGGACGTTGAGTGGTACTGGTCAACGGACACTCGCTGATTCGGCCACGGAACAAGCCCTAAAAATCATTGACAGCCGAATTAATACGCTGGGTGTTGCTGAGCCCACATTGCAGCGTCATGGCAGTTCAACCTCAAACGAGATTCTGCTGCAGATGCCGGGAATTCAAGATCCTGAACATGTCAAACAGATGCTCGGCAACCCGTCGCGGCTGGAGCTCGTGCATGTTGTTAGTCCGCCCAGTCCATCATCGGTGCAGACATATTCCACCGAGCAGGACGCTATTACATCTTTGAATAGTGGCGGAAAAGTTCCGGCGAATCGTCGTGTCCTGCCCTATGTCGAGCGAGCCGAGTTACAAGCAAAAGATCAAACTGGGCAGCCAGTAAAGAAGTGGGTGGTGATCGAGATGCCTTCGATCGTCGATGGCTCTGAGCTGGGTACTGTTTCAGCCAACCCCGAAAACGCGGGTGGGGAACGGTACGAGATCAGTTTCACCCTGAAAAAAGCCGGAGCTGACAAGTTTGGAGCGTGGACTGGCGCGAATATTAACGAGTACATGGGTGTCGTGCTCAATGATGAAGTTAAATCAATCGCGTTTATTAAGTCGCAGATTTTCGACCAGGGCCAGATTACGGGGAATTTCTCGAAACAGTCGGCAGACGACCTGGTGTTGACGTTGCGATCGGGAGCTCTTCCCGCCGGCATTCAATATCAGGAAGAGCGCACCGTCGGTCCGAGTCTGGGCGCTGACTCGATTCGTTCGGGTGTGCGCGCGTCGTTGCTCGGATTGGCGCTCGTCGTGTTGTTCATGCTCGTCTACTATCGGGGCTCAGGCATTAACGCCGTCGTCGCGTTGTTGCTCAACATGATCCTGATGGTTGCGGGACTGATGCTCTTCAATGCGACGCTGACGCTCCCCGGCATCGCCGGTATCATCCTGACGATCGGTATGGCGGTGGATTCGAACGTGCTGATTTTTGAACGTATACGTGAAGAACTGCGTTCGGGTAAGACTGTGCCATCGGCAGTTGAACAGGGCTTTGGCCACGCCTTCGTGACGATTATTGATACGCACGTTACCACGATCGTCTCGTCGTTATTTCTGTATGTATTCGGAGCGGGAACGCCGGTGCGAGGATTTGCCGTGACATTGGTAATGGGTCTCGTAATCAACCTCTTCTCGGCGGTTTATGTCTCGCGCACGATTTTTATCTGGTTGTTGAGTCGCAAAGGCCGGCGCGTTGAATCGCTCAGCATCCAGTCAAAGCTTTCTATGTTTCAATTATTTCACGACCTAAAAATCGATTGGCTCGGCAAGCGAAGAATCTTCATCGGCCTCTCCATTTTGTTGATGTTGAGCGGCATGGGCACTGCGCTTTATCGTCACAAGTTTCATCCCAACGGCACCGAAGCTTTCAATCTCGGAGTAGACTTCAAGGGTGGTACGGTCGTCACGGTGCGATTCAAACAACCGCCGCCAGTTGATTCACTGCGCACCGCAGTTAACCAGGCCGGCATCAGTGATGCCGTAATTCAGCCAGTGCTCGACCGCCCGGGCGAGTTTCTGGTTAAAGTTCCACAACAGGGAATCGCGGAGAATTTGCCTCAAAACCAAATCGGAGTTGATCCGGCTCGCGCTAAAGTGCGCCAGGCGCTGACGACATTTGGCACCGAAGCGGCCCCTGGTGTCGATCTGTTTAGTGATCCAAACGCAGCTTACAAAATCGAAGGTACCGACGCTGTTAGCGCCATCGCCAGTTCTCAGCTCCGCACTAAAGCAATCGCTGTAACAATTGCCGCGCTGATCGGAATGCTCATGTTCATCGCATTTCGGTTCGAGTGGACGTACGGCGCCGCCGCGGTGATCGCGGTGTTCCACACGGTGCTCGTGACGCTGGGTCTGTTTTCAATGTTCCAAATCGAAATCAACCTCACCGTGATCGCGGCGTTACTGACATTGGTCGGTTTCGACGTCAATGACTCGATCGTAATCTTCGATCGCATTCGCGAAAACCGTAAGCTCTACCGTCGGATGAGTCTGTACGACGTCACGAATCTTTCAATCAACCAGACACTGTCGCGTACCGTGATTACGTCCGGTCTCGTATTCCTTTCAGTAGTCGCGTTGGTTTTGCTTGGCGGCCAAACGCTGCGCCCGTTCTCGCTGGCGCTTCTGATGGGTATCTCGTTCGGAACTTACGACACGATTGCGGTCGCGGGTCCGATTATGGTGTGGTGGGAGCGCAGGCTTGAAGCAGCGAACAAATTGCCGGTGGTCCCCGCGCGCGAGAGTGGGCTTCAGTCGAAACCGGTAAGAGGATCGAGCAAAAGCGTCGGCAAGCCATCGCGGGCTGCGTGAGGGTTTCGGGAACCTCCAGCTCGTCCACGGTTTCTAATAAAAGTGTGTTGCAAGTAACGCGTTCTAAGAGTACATTGTCCCGCGCTTTTCACAGGCGAGTACCCTTGACTTTGCGTATATTGGCAGAATAGACTGCACGCGTTGCTGGCCAATTAAATACGCTGCGTAGTCGTGCATTCCGGGTCTGTGGGAAAGAAAGCACGATGGTTTGGTACGTTAAGCGGCCAGTTTATTTCTGTCTTCGCGGATTATCTGGCCAGCGACGTGCGGCCTCCTTTCTTTCCGCAGGTCAAAGGGCATTCGATTACGTTGGCCTTTTGAAATTGCAATTATCTTATTGCGGGACTGCTCTTGATCTGACCCTTTTGGCGCCGAATAGGGAGGACTAAAGATGTTCGAACACTTGGTTGAGTCCGGGTCGCACTCGGAAGACCTTAAACGAAAAGGCTCGTTCTTGCTCGGCTTTGCCGGCATTTACGTCATTCTGATTATCGCCTTCGGCATTCTTGGCATTATGTGGGCGAGCGCCAACATCGACGCGCAAACGCTTGAGCTGACGGCGCTGATTGCGCCGGTGCCGGTGCAGGCGCAACAACAGAAGCAGGAAGCGAAGCCTGAGAAGGTCGAAATTACCAAGAACGTCGATGTGCGCAAGGAATTGATCGCTTCCGTCGACGAGAGCCGGTTACCACCTAAAGAAATTTCCGCCAAGGCGAGCGACATTCCACCGGTACGCAAAGGTGTCGTGACGATGGTTGGGCAGGGAAACTCGAATGCCATTGCCCCGGTCGCGCCAGGCGCAGGCACGGGTAACATCATCTCTGGAACGGGAAAGGTCGATGTTGCTGAAGCTCCGCCGCCGCCGCCACCGAAACCAACTCCACCGAAGGCTCCGATTTCAGGAGGCGTGCTCAACGGAAAAGCGGTTCGCCTGGTGCAGCCGCCATATCCGGCAATCGCGCGCAGCGCACATGCGTCCGGTCAGGTGAAAGTGCAAATCACCATCGACGAGAATGGTAACGTCGTGTCGGCTTCACCGGTCTCGGGTCATCC
>JBKPPE010000145.1:0-6349 GCA_046733375.1 Acidobacteriota bacterium
CTGTAGCACTGGTGGGCGAACCCGAAATCAAGATCGAAAAGCTACTCAAGATTGTGAAAGGTCCCGATTTCCCCACCGGCGGTTTTATTTGTGGACGAGAAGAAATCAAGAACTCTTATTTAACAGGCCGCGGCATTCTGCAAATGCGCGGTAAAGCTACGATCGATCGCATTGGACGCGGATCGCACGAGCGCGACGCCGTAATCATTTCTGAAATTCCCTTTCAGGTTAACAAAGCAAAGCTGATCGAACGCATTGCCGAGCTTGCGAATGAAAAAAAATTAGAGGGCATTTCAGACGTGCGCGACGAATCGGATCGTCACGGCATGCGCATCGTCGTTGAGCTGAAGCGCGATGCCGTGCCGCAAGTCGTCCTGAACAAACTCTTCAAATTGACGCCGATGCAGTCCAGTTTTGGCGTGATCAACCTCGCGATCGTGAACGGCCAGCCGCGTGTGCTGAACCTCAAGCAGATGCTCGAAGCTTTCGTCGACTTTCGTCGCGAAGTCGTGCGTCGGCGCACTGAGTACGAGCTGAAGAAGGCGCGCGCCCGGGCGCACGTCCTGGAAGGTTTGACGAAAGCGATCGACGCCCTCGATTACATTGTCACGCTGATTCGCAACTCGCGTTCAGTCGACGAAGCCAAGCAATGGCTCATCGGCAACCTGAAAACCACCAGCGAAGTGAAGTCGTGGAAAGGTGTTCCTTCCAACGAGCCCGTCGCGAAGTATCTGCCGAAACTGAAGAAAGCGATGGAGCGTCTGTCGTTTTCTGAAATTCAGGCGCAGGCAATTCTCGATTTGCAACTGCGACGGTTGTCAGCGCTTGAGCGGCAAAAGATCCAGGACGAGTACGAATCGATCATCAAGCTGATCGCGGAACTCGAAAACATTCTCGCGAACGAATCGGCGTTGCGCGGCGTGATCGTCGACGAGCTGGAGGCGGTCAAGAAAGAATTCGGCGACGCGCGTCGAACCGAGATTACAGACGAAGGCACTGAGTACACAATCGAAGATCTCATCGCCGACGAAGAAGTTGCCATTACCGTCACCAAGAGTGGCTACATCAAGCGCACGCCGATCACGACCTATTCTCGTCAGGGTCGCGGTGGCAAGGGCCGCTTCGGCGCAATGGCTAAGAACGATGACTACGTCGAGCATCTGTTCATTGCGTCCACGCATGCGTATCTGATGGTCTTCACCGACGACGGGCTCGTGTACAAGATGAAAGTTCACGAAGTTCCCGACGCGGCGGCGGCCTCGCGCGGAAAGGCGATCGTGAATCTGATTCAGATTCCGTCAGACCGGAAACTTGCCGGCGTCGTTCCGGTCCGCGAGTTCTCGGAGGGCCGTTTCGTGGTGATGGTGACGCGCAAAGGCGTCATCAAGAAGACGGCGCTGTCGGACTTCCAGAACATTCGCTCGAATGGAATCATCGCCATCAACATCGACGAAGGCGATGAGTTGCTCGACGTGGTACTGACGGACGGAACAAAACGAATTTTCATCGCCACGCACAGCGGCTTCGCGATTCGTTTCGATGAAAAGAACGCGCGTCCGATGGGTCGCGCGACACGCGGTACGCGCGGTATCGATCTTCGCAAGGACGATTTCGTGGTTTCGCTCTGCGCAGTTTCGGCCGACGATACCGAAAAGATGCTTTCGGTTTCAGAGCAGGGTTATGGCAAGCAGACGCCCATCTCGACTTACCGCCTGCAATCGCGCGGCGGCAAAGGCGTCATCAACATGAAGACAACGGAAAAGACCGGGAGGGTTGTCGCCGTATTTCCTGTCGACGCCGAATCCGAAATCATGATCATCACTCAGCAAGCGAAATTGATTCGGCTCGAGGCCGGCGACATTCGCAAGACTGGCCGCAGTGCGCAAGGAGTGCGCCTGATTAAGACTGAAGAAGGCGATAAGGTCACCAGCGCGTCGTTGGTTGAGCCGAGCGCTGAGGAAGAAACGGAAGAAGTGCCGTCGTAATGAAGTCAGAACGGCCTGCGGTAGCGGGCCGTTGTACTTCCTTCTTTGCCACTGCGATGGCAAGTTCAACCGCCCGCTACCGCAGGCGGTTCTGACCCTTCAACCCACAGTTCTCCATCTTCAAAAACTTCTTTCTTCCAAATTGGAACGGTGCGCTTAAGTTCGCGAATCGCCCACTCGCATGCTTCGAAGGCGGCGCGGCGGTGTGGCGCGCTGACGCTAATCACAACTGAAGTCTCACCAATTTCGAGACGGCCCGTGCGATGGACGATGCCGATGTGTGCGATGTCAAACTTCTCGTGGGCCTGCTCGCCCAATCTCTTCATCTCGGTTAGCGCCATCGGTTCGTATGCTTCGTAAACCAGATAGAGAGTGCGACGGCCTTTTGTCCATTCGCGCGCGTAGCCGTCAAGTGAGACCGTGGCGCCGCATTGCGGCAGCACCACGCGGCGTGCGACCCCGGCAACGTCGATGGGCTCAGTGGTTAGTTCGAAGAAGTCGTTGTCGGCCGAAGAAGCGGGCAGGATGCCCGCGCTCCCGGCGCTGCCGCCACTGACGGGCGGAAAGATGGCCAGCTCATCACCTTCCTGCAATTCGCGTTTTGTATCAGCATATTGCTGATTCACTGCCAGTAATAAAGATTTTCCGAAACGATTCAAGGTGGGATATTCCGCCAAAACTTTCTCGAATGCTTCGCCCGTGGTGCAGCCGACGCCGCAAGCGAGATCGATTTGCTCATCGCCGACGGCGTCTCTAGCAGCGCCAAAAAACAGAACCCGAACACTTATCATGGGAAGCGATTTAGAGTACCAACTTCAGTTGGATCTTCAGCGCACGAAAAGGCCCGACTAAAGTCGGAACTCTAAACACCTCAGCTGTCTTCGAGATCGACGTGTTTGCCGCCGTGACCGTTCCCTTTTGCAATAGAGTGCAGGCGCGCGCGCTCTTCGTAACTCTTGACCACGCGCGCGAGAAAATCTCCGAGGCGATGCAACCGCTCAGACGTCGACCGCAGCTCAAGCAATTGCTGCTTCACGTCCGGCTCCAATTCCATTGCCGCGGCCACCAGAAACGAAAGCTTCTGCGGCTCAGTGTTAGTGATGTCCGGCAAATTGCCACGCTCATCGTTCGTCACCCGGATTGCGTTGGCGACGCGCATGAACATCGCCGCGACCTCGCGCGCGTCAGCATGCAGTTTCTGCGTACCTTCGTCTTCGTCCTCAAAAAAATTCACACGCACGACGAGGTAGGGATCATCGCGCTCGACATAATCTTCGACTTGATAGCGCACGATGCCGACGGCAAGCACATTTGATCTGCCATCGGGCAGCCCCTGAGTTTCGGTAATTTCGGCAACACAGCCTATGTGGCCGGTTGGTGGTATATCTTTTTCTGAAGCGCTGGAGTCGAAGTATGAGAGTCCGAACAGATTGTTGCTCGCACGTATGTCGGTGAGCATCTGCCGGTAACGCTCCTCGAAGATATGTAACGGCATCGGCATGCCGGGAAACAAAACGACCGGCAACGGAAACAGCGGCAGTTCATGCACGCCCCGCACTTTGTCGAGAGATTCGCTCATTTCATTCGACATTCGCTATCCAGGACACTAAAGATTGCGCCTCGTCATTATCGCAGACGATTTTGCGGAAGTCAGCACGGTCACGCGTATATCGGAGTGGCGACGAACTTGTGATAGTTTGTTTACTTACGTTAGCTGTGACTCCTTTTGATTACGAGGACACGATATGAGCGATTTAGCAGCGCGACAGTGCGTGCCATGCCGGGGCGGCGTGCCGCCGATGAAGGGGGATGAAATCCGGAAACTGGTTGACCAATTGACCGGGTGGGAAGTGATTGGCGAGCACCACCTGCGCAAAGACTTCAAGTTCGCAAATTTCCGCGAAGCGCTCGACTTGGTAAATCGCGTGGGCGAACTGGCGGAAAGCCAGGGCCATCACCCGGACATCTGCTTTGGCTGGGGCAAGGCCGAGATTACCATCTGGACGCACAAGATCGACGGGCTGACTGAAAGCGATTTCATCCTCGCGGCCAAAATTGATAAGTTATGAAAACACGGCCACACGAAGTCGGTGAAGAGCCTCAGGAGGGCAACGGCTGTAACGCGCAATCGCATCGAAGTGGCGCCTGCAAAATGACTTCTGGCCGGGCACGGAACCAATTAATGAACAGATTGTTTGCATTCATTTCAACCGTAGCGGCGGGTTTGTTATTAGCGTTTGCCGCCGCCGCGCAGAATCCACGGCCGCAGAATCCGCCGGTGCCGACTCCGACGCCGGATCCTAACCAAGCCGAAGTCGTCAACATTCGCCGCGTGCGGTTACCGATTACGGTTACCGACAAGAAAGGCGCGTTTGTGTCAGGCCTGACGCAAAACGATTTTGTTGTGCTCGAAGACAGGGTGCCGCAGAAGATCGATTCGTTTACGAATGACGAGAACAACAATCTACCGCTGTACGTCGCCGTGCTGATGGACACGTCGCCGTCGACAGCCGCAAAGCTGAAGTTCGAACAGGAATCGGCGATGAACTTCATTCAGACGATAGTGCGCCCCCGTCGCGATCGTGTGCTGTTTGCAACCTTCGATCACGAGATTAATCTGCGTCAGGATTTTACTGACCGCCTGGAACTTCTCGACCGCGCGGTTTACGCGGTAAAGAAAACCGGCGAACAGACCGCCTTGTGGGACGCTATCTGGCAATTCTGCGATCAGAAGATGCGCTCTGTGCCGGGCCGTCGGGTGTTGGTGGTAATCACGGATGGCGCTGACACGTACAGTCGCGCGGACATTAACGATGCGATCGATATCGCGCAGCGGACCGAAACCACAATTTTCGCCATCTCGACGAAAGCTGGTCTACTGAGCACGGTCGTTGGCGTCGAAGCCGGCACCGTGAAAGGCAAAGCGGATAAGGATCTCGATCGGATCAGCGAAGAGACCGGAGGCACCGCATTCTTTACCGGTGACATGTTGTCGCTCGAGAGAGGATTAAATCGGATCCAGAAAGAGATCAGATCACAGTACTTGATCACCTATAGGCCTACGAATGACAAATACGACGGCAGTTATCGTCGCGTCGAAGTGAAGCTCACCAACGGTCAGAGTCTCAAGCTCCGCACCAAGAAGGGTTATAAAGCTGTCGCCGATGCAGTCAGGACGGGTGAGTGAAATGAAAGCGCGTTCGTTAACGGCGGCCGGATTGTTCGCCGCCATGATCCTGGTTAGCTTCGCCGCTCTCAACGTCCGCACTCGCGCCCAGAGCGGAAACAGCAACAGTTCTCGCCAGCGTGTTGCTAATCCTTCGCCCAGTCCCACACCGCGATCGCAAGATGATGAGACACTTCGTTCCGACGAAGTGCTGCGTGTCGAAACCAATCTGACAAACGTGTTCTTCACCGCCGCCGACAAACATAAGCGTTTCGTCTCGAACCTCAAACGCGACGATCTTCGGATACTCGAAGATGGGGTGCCACAGCAGATCTTCACTTTTCAACAAAATATTGATCTGCCGCTGTCGTTAGCGATCCTCATCGACACGAGCCGTTCAGAAGAGCGGACGCTGCCGGAAGAGAAAGTTGCAGCTCAGGCCTTTCTGGAAGCCGTCATGCGGCCACAGAAGGATGAAGCGGCGGTAGTATCATTCACCGGTGACTCGACGCTGGAACAAGGACTAACGGGAAACGTTCCGCGTTTGCGACGAGCGATTGAGCGGGTCGAGTACGTTCCACCTTCGGGTTTGATTGCCGGCGGGGTCGTGGTGGGCGGCACGCCTCCAATCTCTGACAGCCAACAGATGCTGGCAGGTTCGACTGCGATTTGGGATGCAGTATTCACCACGTCGAACGAAGTACTACGCGATTCCGCGGAGCACACACGGCGCGCCATCATTCTATTGACTGACGGCCAGGATACCAGCAGTCAGGTTCACATGAGCGAGGCGATCAACAGCGCGGTGAAAGTCGACGCGCTGGTGTATGCGATCGGAATCGGTGATCGCTACTCCTATGGAGTTGATGAAGGATCCCTGCGAAAGATCACGGAAGCAACTGGCGGACGCGCCTATTTCCCGCGGAACGAATCGGAGTTGCGCGAAGCATTCGCGCAGATTCAGCGAGAATTGCGCGAGCAATACTTGATCGCGTATGCGCCTTCCAACAAATCACGGGACGGGTCGTACCGCCGAGTAACAATCGAGGTCGTCAATCCTGAAATCCAGAAACAGTCATTAAAGCTCTCCTATCGCCCCGGCTACTTCGCAAAGTAGCGCCCTCCCTCTGTCAAAAAAAGCCGATTTTTGCCCATGTTCATCCCGCTTTGGTCAATGACAAACGCGTTTGGCCTTTGC
>JBKPPE010000146.1:0-2782 GCA_046733375.1 Acidobacteriota bacterium
AGGCCGGTCGCGATCGGGTTCGGTCGCATTCGGCCGGTAGGTACCGGCTGGAAAGCGTCCCTTGTTGGGACCGGTGATGATCGCATTCAAGTCCGTGGCTATGATGTTGTTGTTGACATCAAGCATCCTGAACTTGCTGTAATCGAGGATCGGCTGGCCACCCGGGGTCGTCTTCGGCGTGCCGTCCGCGTTCTTCACGGTCGCGGCCGCCATCTCCGCCTGGGTAACCTGCGAGCGATACCACTCAGCGCCGCGAACCTCCACGTTGACGCTGCCAAATAATCCTTCGCTAAGAGTCCCACCATCGCCTTCGCCTCCGGTGGTGGCAGCAGTGCTATACATCAAGTTGTTTCCTTCACGTGTAGCAGCCAGGGTGTAGACGGCCGAACCGCCGGGAGCCACCAGGCTTGGCGGGTTGACACCGACATTCGATCCGTCCGAAGCAATGCTCCCAACTAACTCCATGCCTATGACGTGTACTCCCGCGGAGCGTGTCGCAGGCTGGTCACTTAAGGGATCGTCGGGATCCTTGTGACTGAGAGGATTGGGGGATAGAAGATTAGTGAAACTGATTTGCAGGCAATCGCCGTTATTCATGCGCAGCACGATAGGCCGCGGTCGCTTGTTTGACCGCAACCGCACATTGCCGGCGACGATTCCTTTCAATGAATCAATCGCTACGACATCCTGCTTAAGTGCGTAGATCATTCCACCCGGGTTCACTGTCCCGAGGCGGTTGTACATGATCACCTGATCGAGCGCGACCACGTTGGCTTTGACTGTGCGTTCACAGACTGGTGTCGTCTGGGCTTGGGTGCCGACTGTCATTAACAGCAGCACGAAAAACGGAAGGATGAGCAGAAAGGAGGGCTTCCTCCTTCGGTAGGTGTGATGTTTAGTTTTCATCTTTGTGCTCCAGGGTTCGGCAATACTTGCGCGGGGTGGAAGCAGTTGCGGCCAACCAGTATCCAGAACCTGACGTTTATTACATCGCGGCGGAAAGAAACTGCGTCGGCGCGTTGCTTTACTTTCCCGGCCCAACAAAAACTTCCCGAGAGCAGCGGCTCGAACGAGTTAGGCAACTGCTTGAAGCAATAGACATGCCCGCACGCGAGGAGAGATCGTCTTCTGTTCTATGACTCTTACCCGAAGGTCCACGTTTCAATGTGAGATAAAATGCCCCAGTGTGTAACGGAATGTTAGACGAGACGTTCAATTTTGGCGTTGATAGTTAGGAATGGTTTTCACGGACAGACACGAACGTCTGTCCTACTTAGTCATGGACCAGAGTTGAGCTTTTGCGGGAGAACTTCAGTGCAGAGGGTGGATGAGTTTTCTTTCCACCAGGCTTTCATTGGGCCGCTCGATCTTAATGCCCAATTTCTTGAGCTTGCGGTAAAACGTGGGTCGCGCGAAACGCAGAATATGCGCGCTTTCCTTTATGTTGCCGGAGGTTCGTTCGAGAGTTTGTACGATCGCTTCACGCTCAATCTCCGCCATCGCCACCAGTGGCGGAATAACAAACGTAGAACTAATTACTCGCGCACTATGAAACTCCTCCGGGAAACAGTCAGGCACTAGCTGAAACCCTCGACAAAAAAGCACAGCATGCTCAATGACGCTCTCGAGTTCACGTATGTTCCCGGGCCAATCGTAGCGAACCAGGCGCAAAACCGCCGCCGGCGAAATGTCTCGAATTTTTTTATCGTACTGTCTGTTGAAACGCGTAAGAAAGCATTTGGCAATCAAAAGCACATCGTCAAGGCGGTCACGCAAAGGCGGTACTTTGATCTTGATCGTGCTGATACGGAAGTAAAGGTCTTTCCGCAAGGCGCCTTCTTCCAGCAGCGACGTTGTCTTGCGGTTCGTGGCTGACAGGAGTCGAAAATTGACGCCGATTTCCCGCTCATCACCCAACCGCCGCAGCTTTCGCTCCTGTAAGACTCGCAGCAGTTTTGTTTGAAGATGCGCAGGCATCTCAGCAATCTCGTCGAGCAGCAGCGTTCCTCCGCTCGCTGCCTCAATCAATCCACGCTTGTCGTGGTCTGCACTGGTAAAGGCGCCTTTCTTGTATCCGAACAACTCTGACTCGATCAGCTCGTGTGGTATGGCGGCGCAATTAATGCGTATGAACGGACCAGACGCGCGCTGACTCTGGGTGTGAAAAGCTGTTGCGATCAGTTCCTTTCCTGTACCGCTCTCACCTTCAATCAATACGGATGCACCAGAGGGAGCAGCTGTGCGTATCGTCTCGATAATCTGGAGCATTTTGGGGTCGCGGCCAATCATCCCAAAGGTTTCAACGTCTTCGGTTGACGTGAGTTTAAGGGCTTCATTTTCGCGCCTCTGGGTCGCAAACTCTAAGGCCCTTTCGATCAGCCCAAACAGATGATCAGGCGTAAATGGTTTCTCCAGGTAGTAATAGGCCCCGCGCTTGATCGCCTCGATCGTTATCTCGACCGAACCATGGCCAGTCATTAGGATGACTTCTGTATCGGGAGTCTCAGTCCTGATGTGCGTGATCAAGTCCATTCCGCTGGCATCGGGTAGACGAAGGGCAGTGATGACCAGATCAAAGTTGCTATCCCTTAGGATCTTGATTGACTCCGCAAAACTCTCCGCTGTCAGGACTTGGAAACCTGCGTCACTAAGAATGCCGTCACGGGCTACTGTAATGCTCCTCTGATCGTCGACGATCAGGATCCTCTTTGGTGAAGATGCTTTCACTTGCTCGGCTCCTCTTCTCGGGGCAATTCGATTCTAAGGTTGAGTACCTTGGCGG
>JBKPPE010000147.1:0-3691 GCA_046733375.1 Acidobacteriota bacterium
GCCAAAACCTCTGCTACGCGCCGCCGGAAACTTCTGAAAAGACTAATTAAGCTAAGTTGAATTGGATCCTCATTCTTCAGATCCCGGCAGTTGATTCAAAAGTGGGATTTTGAAGTCCCGCAAGCGAAACGCAGCCACTACAAATCGTCTTAGTTCTCCAACAAAATCCAGTCAACTCTGCTGGCACAAATTTTGAATCGCTTGCTGCAATTCCTCGGAATAAGCTGTCAGACATGGGACCATTTCATCCGTCCGGGATCAGACTATGGAAACACTATTCAGAGACATCCGTTACGGCGCACGAATACTGATTAAAAACCCGGTGTTTACGGCCGTTGCCGTGCTCTCTCTAGCGCTGGGCATCGGTGCGAACACCGCTGTGTTCAGCGTGATCAATGGTGTTCTACTGAACGCGCTGCCCTTTAAGGATCCGGAGAGTCTCGTGCTCATATGGGGGGATGCAACAGATCAGGATCGGCTGAGAGGTCGCAATCAACTCTCTGCAACAGACGTGGCAGATTTTCGCAGTCAGACCACGACGTTGGAAGAGGTTTCACCCTTTATGGGCTGGAACCCAATCATGTCGGGTGATAGCGAGGCCGAAAGGATTCCCGCGACTCAGGTCGGCGACGGCTTCTTCAAAGTGATGCGGGGCACTGCCATGCTGGGACGGACTTTTACTACTGAAGAGCAGGAAGATGGTAAGGATTTCGTCATCGTCCTGGGTCACCAGTTGTGGCAACGTCGTTTCAACAGTGATTCCAATATTGTAGGCAAGTCCGTTTTACTGAACAGCCGGTCGTACACAATTGTCGGAGTAATGGGTCCTGACTTTCATCCTCTACCTGCGAGTCTCGTATTTCCTCAGGGCCAGTTTTATCGACCGATTGCCGAAGCCTACAACGATGAGGACCGCGACGCGCGCCATGTCAGAGCTATTGCTCGTCTAAAATCCGGAGTCACTGTCGATCAGGCACGTGTTGATATCGCTACGATCGCAAGTCGTCTTGAACAGGCACATCCGACCACAAACAAGAATCAGAGTGCGACGGTCGTTTCCATAACAGACGACACGGTTGGCGGACTCAAACGTACGTTGTGGCTTGTTTTCGGAGCAGTTATTTTTGTTCTACTCGTTGCTTGTGCAAATGTGGCCAACCTATTACTTGCTCGAGCAACCACGAGATACAAAGAAATCACTATTCGTGCGGCGATTGGAGCGGGACGACGACGGCTGATACAGCAACTGCTTACCGAAAGCTTGATCCTGTCGTTACTGGGTGGCGGTGTTGGGCTACTCCTGGCCATCTGGGGCACTAAAGCGATCGCCTCTCTTGCTTCGCGAATCAATCCGGTTTTCGACAACATCTCGATAGACACACGAACTGTTCTCTTCACGCTTTCTGTGTCAGTTCTTACGGGCATCGTTTTTGGTCTTGTTCCCGCACTGCAAATTTCGAAGCCCAACCTTGCTGGATGGTTAAAAGAAGGTCGGAGCTCGGGAGGCTCAGCGAGTCGAAATCGTTTCCGTGGAGCACTCGTTGTTGCTGAAGTAGCGTTGACACTCGTGTTACTTGTTTGTGCGGGGCTGCTTATTAGAACAGTTGTTCGACTGCGAAGTGTTGACGTTGGCTTCAATGCTAACAATATCCTCACCATGAATATTGGGTTACCGAATGCCAAGTATCCAAAGCCGGAAAATGTCGTCGCATTTTTTAAGGAAGCCGAAGAGCGGATTGCGGCGCTGCCAGGCGTGAAGGCTGCTGGCATAACGAGTGTTCTTCCCTTAAGCGACAACTTCGATGGACGCGGATTGGTTGTGGAGGACCATCCAAAACCGGAAGGCGAAGAGATCACTGTGGACCTTTATGTCGTAACACCTGGATACCTGGCGGCGATGTCGATTCCACTCAAGCAGGGACGAACCATCTCGGAACACGACACGGACCAATCCGCGAAAGTTGCTCTAATTAATCAGAGAATGGCCGATCAGTTGTGGCCCAATCAGGATCCAGTTGGACGTCGAATCAAGTTTCCCGGTAACGAACGTAGTCCCCAACCGTGGCGCACGATCGTTGGCGTAGTTAGTGATGTCGCGCAGTACTCGCTGGATAAAGACCCACCAATGCAGATTTATCTCCCTCACAGTCAGTTTCCCACGTCGTTCGACAACATCGTCGTCAAGACTCAGGGTGATCCTTACAGCGTTCTGGGCGCCGTTCGGCGAGCGATTCTGGCGATCGACAAGGACCAGGCAGTTTACAACGTAGTGACCCTCGCGGAATTGCATAGTGACTCAATTTCATTGAGGCGTTTTCTGATGCTTTTGTTAGTAGTCTTCGCCGGGCTCACCCTCATCCTCGCGGCGGTTGGGATCTACGGAGTGATGTCGTACGCCGTAACCCAACGCACTCAGGAGATCGGGATCCGTATTGCGCTGGGAGCGCGGCCAGCCGACGTTTTGAAGCTCGTTGTTAAAGGTGGCATCGTGTTGGCAGTAACTGGAGTCGGAATCGGAGTATTGATCGCATTCGGCTTAACGCGTTTGATGGAAGCGGTACTCTTCGGAGTTAAACCAACTGACGCGTTGACATTCGCGCTTGGATCGTTGGCTCTTGTCGCAGTCGCGGCTCTGGCCTGCTACTTCCCCGCCCGACGAGCAACGAAGGTGAATCCGATCACGGCGATGAGAGATGAGTGAGATATTCCGCCACGTCTCCGCGACTATTCGCCGCAGAGATACGGAGCGGCGGGAATTCTTAATCACTCTCCAAGTGGATTTGGTCGATGCTTGTTTCGCCGGCTCACTATGTGCTCAAGGTGGGCCGTGCACCTGGGTTGGCTCAAACTTGTGCGGCCGCTGTCTCTCATCGGCTCGCTTCCTGCAGTAATAATTCTGAGTCTGTTAGCCATCACAGAACTGATTTTTGATAAGCTGCCGAAGACTCCGAACCGCACTGCTCCTGCAGGACTTGTCGCTCGCATCGTGACAGGTGGCTTCACCGGCGCATGCGTTGCTCTTGGCGGCGGACAGTCCGCTTTCATTGGTGCTGTGCTGGGACTGATCGGAGGAATCGCCGGCTGTTTCGCCGGCTATCAGGCCCGCGCTCGGATCGTAAAGTTCCTGCGCCAGCCAGATTTCAACATTGCTTTGCTCGAAGACCTGATTGCGATCGGTGGCAGCTTGTTCGTCGTTTCGCGATTCTAGTGCGGTACCGAACGGTGATCATTATTTCTTCATTCGTGCGCTTGAGTGTGATGGTCATTTTACTAGCGCACTCAACCGCCCTCGCAATCACACAAACCGACTCGATCCCAAGAGGCCAGATCGTTGAAAGAATTGAATCGCTCAACGATTCGTCGCAGAGTTACGCGCTCTATCTCCCATCGAATTACACAACTGATCGTAAGTGGCCGGTACTGTACGCCTTCGACCCGGGCGCGCGCGGCCGCGTGCCGGTTGAACGTTTCAAAGACGCGGCCGAGCAGTACGGCTGGATCGTGCTTGGCTCGAACAATTCACGCAATGGTCCATTCAAGGTTGTTGCGAACGCGTGGAACGCGATGCTGACCGACACTCACCAGCGC
Source organism: Acidobacteriota bacterium (assembly GCA_046733375.1). Lineage (GTDB taxonomy): Bacteria > Acidobacteriota > Blastocatellia > Pyrinomonadales > Pyrinomonadaceae > UBA11740. The sequence goes on from JBKPPE010000147.1 coordinate 3,589, forward strand.
TTTGCAATCGACGATGCGCGTTCGTACGCCACTGGATTTTCTGGCGGTGCACGCTCCGCAATCACCGTCGCAGCAGGCTGTAAATGTCTGGCAGGCGTAATGG
>JBKPPE010000148.1:0-3161 GCA_046733375.1 Acidobacteriota bacterium
GTCCGGCATCGAGAAACCGGCCCTCATTCGTCACACGTTTGGTGGTGCCTTGGGTGGGCCGATAGTTAAGGACCGAGCGTTCTTCTTTTATAGCTTTGAGGGAGATCGCATTACACGATCGGCGCCGGTCGTGGCACGCAACGTCCCACTGGCGAGCCTCGGTCGCGGAGAGGTGAAGTACATCGGTTGCCCTCCGGGTACTGATCCTGATGCTTGTGGCGACACAGTCACTCCTTCGCTGCAAACTCTGACCACCGCTCAGCTAAACAGCATTTTCCCGACTGTGGGGATTAATCCTGCGGCGGTAGCGGTTCTTAGGGAGGCTGCAGCCAAGTATCCGGCCAACGACTTTAGCACGGGTGACGGTTTGAACTCCGCCGGCTTTAGATTCAACACTCCCTTGCCGGCGCAGAGAAACTCTCACGTTGGCAAATTCGATTTCAATCTTACGGACAAGCAGACAGCGGTTGTTCGGGCCAACGTGATTTACGATTTAATCGCACGCGAGCGGCAATTTCCCGATACACCTTCGCCAACGATTTGGTCGCACCCGTTCGGCATTGCCGCCGGACATATTTGGACCATCAACAACAGTATGGTGAATAACTTCCGTTATGGCTTTACGCGTGAGGCTTTTAGCCAACAGGGAGACTCATCGGCAAACCAGATTAGCTTCCGTTTCATCTTTTCACCGCTCACCTTTACCCGTACCCTGACTCGAGTTACTCCCGTCAATAACTTTACGGACGATCTCTCGTGGGTGAAGGCAAACCACACGTTCGGTTTTGGCGGGAACATTCGCCTGATTCGCAATCGACGCGATTCTTTCGACAACGCGTTCGATAACGCCATCACCAATCCTTCGTTCTATCAGGGTGGCGGCGCCACGATTGCGGATCCTGTCAATGCCTTCGCGCCGATTTCCGGAGCGACAACCGGCGTCGAAAACGCAGTGACGGCGTTGATTGGCAGGTACTCTCAGTACTCGGCGCTATTCACATTTGACCATGATGGCAAGCTGTTGCCTTCAGGTACGCCCGCGGCCCGCGAGTTTCGCACCGAAGAATATGATCTCTATTTCCAGGACACCTGGAAGGTCACACCCAATCTTACGCTCACCTACGGTCTGCGCTACGGCATCAGCACTCCGGTTCACGAGGCGAATGGGTTTGAAGTTAAGACAACGGTTCCTCTCTCCGATTTCTTTGAGGATCGTATAGCCGCTTCCGCAAGAGGCGAAGCACTCAACACCCCAATAACCCTGGAACTATCCGGCAAGGCTAACAACGCCTCGCCGCTTTACGACTATGACAAGAACAATTTCCAACCCCGCGTGGCAGTAGCCTGGTCGCCGAGCTTCAAGGAGGGTTTCCTTGGAAAGGTGTTTGGCAGGAACAATCAGTCTGTGTTCCGCGGCGCGTTCAGCATCACCAACGACTATTATGGTCAACAGCTCGCAGTTACTTTTGACCTCAATAACACGTTAGGGTTCTCGTCCAGTCAGGACATTGCGGCTAACACATTTAACCTGACGACTCGAATAGCACCGTTATTTACCGGCTTTGGCCAGGACATACGGTCGCTTCCCAGAATCAACAATCCGGGAAATATCACCTTCCCGCGCACGCAACCATTCGAGCCCAGTCCGGCATTTTTCGCGCAGGATAGACGTATTGAAACGACGTTGGATTCGAAACTGGTGGCTCCGATCAACTACGCTTGGAATGCCACATACGAGCGTCAGTTACCGCACGGTCTGGTTCTACAGACCTCTTACATCGGCAGAATCAGCCGTAACCTCATTGCGTCGCGCGACGTGATGGCGCTAAACAACCTTAAGGATCCGAGTTCCGGTATGGATTGGTACACCGCCGCCGGAATGCTCGAGGCATTCCGCGCAGCAGGTACCCCAATCAGTCAAATTCCGAATATCCCGTGGTTTAATCACTTCCTGCCATCGAACATCGCGTTGTTAATGGATACCAACTACTTCGAGCAGTGCTGTGACGTGTTCCCGACATACAACCTGACTCCGACGCAGGCCGTGTATGCGGTAGCATTGAATTTTTACGGGAACGATTGGACTGACACGCAGGACGTCATTGAACAGGGCCTGGATCGGAACATTTTCTTCCATCCGCAATATGGTGCCCTGTCAGCGCACAGCAGCATTGGCCACTCCAACTATCACGCTGCTACAGTCAGTATTCGTGAGAGATTGGGCCGAAGCTTTACTGCTGATTTCAACTACACGCTCTCGCATTCGCACGACGACGCATCAGGACTTCAAACTGCCGATCAATTTGGTGGTGCGTTCATCCTGAATCCGCTGCGTCAACACGATAACTACTCGGATTCGGACTTTGACATCCGCCACAATATCAACGCGAATGCTATCTGGGAGCTTCCATTTGGACGCGGCCGGCATTACTTCAGCGGCGTCAATAAAACGGCAGATGCCTTTGTTGGTGGGTGGTCCATGACGGGTATCTTCCGCTGGAACTCCGGTCTGCCCATCAGCACTCCGTTCGACAATGCTCGCTGGGCAACCAACTGGAACGCTCAGAGCAATTCGGTAAGAACTGATGGCAGCATCAAGCCTTGTCCGGCAAGAGGAGGCAGGCTCTTCGACTGCAATTTGCTCGAGGCCTACAGAAGCTTCCGCAACGCGTTCCCGGGCGAGACTGGAGATCGAAACGTGTTCAGGTTGGCGGGTTACGTCAATCTGGATATGGGAATAACGAAGTCCTTCAACTTACCGTGGAGCGAAAACCAGAAGTTGCAGCTCAGAGTTGAAGCGTTCAATGTCACTAACACGCAACGCATGAACGCCCCGAACACTGGCAGCCGTACCGGATTCGGAATCGGGCTCGATCCCTCGACGTTCGAATTGGACGACATCCCGGTGAACTGGATGAGGTTTGTGAGCATTCAGGGAGCGCCGCGCGTCATGCAGTTTGGCATCCGTTATTCCTTCTAGCCTGAGCTCAGGCTCAAACAATAGAATAGCGGGCTGGGGCAATGCTTCAGCCCGCTTTCTTTTCCGTACTTGGATACAGTCAGTACCGTCCGCGGTAGCGGATGGGTGCATGCGCAGGCTTTTTGGATGGGAGCCTACGGCGTACTACCCATCCGCTACCGCGGACGGTACTGACTGTATC
>JBKPPE010000149.1:0-6781 GCA_046733375.1 Acidobacteriota bacterium
CACGCGCTCGGGTAAATGATCCGCGAGCCATGACTTCACACTGTAGAGTTGCAGATGGAGCCAGGATAATGGCGTCAAACCTTTGATGAACCCGCCGAAGAGATAGCCAGCGGTCTTCAGGGCTCCGATTATTGCCACGCTCACAAGTACCAAGCCAAACAAGCGCAGCAGAAATCGCCTGACACCGCCGCCATAATTCATCTTGTCGTGGAGAAGCCAGGCAACGGCGTTCACGCCGGCGGTGATTCCGAAGGCGGTCCATCCGAATTGAGAAACCTGTGGCTTGGCAAAAACTGCACCGCCAAGAATCATCAAGATCTCAAACGCATATAGCAACTTCAGCCAATGACGAAATAGTAAGTTAAGGACTGTTCGAGGCGTCGCTAATTCAACGAGGCCCCAGGCGATTAAACCTACTCGGGTGATCCATGCGGCATATCTCTTTCCGGCGCTTACCTTGTCATCAGCAAGCTTCTCGAACATCTTGCCAACTATCGTCGTGGCGCGCGCCGCGGTTTTCAGTGTGGCCTCTGGATCTGGGCGGCTGTTTGTCGGAAATATTTCGCGGTAGCGATCGCGCAGCGTGGTTTTTTCGATTCTCTTATTCAGTTCAAGCCGGGCTGCCGCATCCAGTTCCAACTTCTCAAAACCTGCGCCGAGCTTGTCAATGAATCCCGGATTTTCCAGGCTGGAACTCGTTAAGAGAGACTCTTCCGCCTTGCCAGAACCAGTGCGCATGAGCGTTTCACAAAGCAAGTCTTGAGACTCACAAATTCCCATATCGCGGATGGTTTCATAAACGATTTCCGCCTGTGCTTCGCGAATCAATGCATCTTTTTGTGGATGTTGCGCCGGAAGCACCGAGGAGATAATTCGTTCAGCGCCGTCCAAGCGTCCCCACAGAATGTCGTTCTCGCGCCAACGTTTTTCCAGGAAAGCGCCAAAATGGCCGAGCGCTGTGCCGGCAAGTTTTTGGCACTTTGCTACACGCTCGTTAATCAACGCCGTGCCGTCCTCAGGACTAATGCGAAACACGTCTACCGGCGCGGGCTCGCCGATTTCTGTTTCGTACATGATCGGAAAAATGATCATGTCGTAGTCGTCATAGTTCACATAGTAATTGCGCAGACACTCGCGAGCCTGGGCCGCGCCATCACTCGGGGCCGCTTTTCCTTCTTCTCCTCCCGCGCGGCGAATGTTCAGAATGGTTGAGCAGATCTTATCCGCGTCAGCGCGGGCTTTCTTCACTTCAGCGCCAATCTCATCTGCAATTTCACATATCTTCAACCAGATATCGGGGAACGCCAGCAGAAATGCTTCGGCGCGGCGATCTGATTCAGATTCGGGAGAATCGCACACTCCCCTTTTCGTACCGGCGACGAACCGATCCAGAACTACGGTCGGATTGAGTGTGCCATCCGGGAGCACGCCACCTTTAATTTTCTTCACGATCTCTTTGCTAAGCTCGGCAATACGGGAATGTCGATCGCGACGTTTCTTTGGGTCGCCGGGCTTGGGCCGCGACATTAAGTGGCGCTGGACTTGGCGCAAGTCGGCTTCAATTGTCTTAAGCTCACGATAAATTCGCCGCAGTTCACGTCGAAAATCGCTCAAGTGCTCTTGCGTCAAATCGAAGTCTCGCGCCCATTTGTAGGTATCGCGCAACTTCTTTTCATCCAGACAATAGAGAATTTCAATCCGGTTTCGTAGAAAGCTGATCCGCCGCACCGGATACGCCAGGTTGAAATTGGTAAGGAATTCGTTAATCGGACGTGGAGTCACCGAGGTCGGCAATCCGCTCTCAGTGGTTTGATCCTGCCGGTGATCCGTATAACGCATGCCACGCCACGCGCGCGAAAAGCTGCGGTAGACGGCGAAGAAATCCGAGTCTTCGTTCAAACCTGCTCCCCGAGTTAGCACGCGCGCAAGATCGTCGGTCACCGATGCGATCTCAAGCCGGTGGTAAGCAGCGTAGGCGCGCCCTTTTCGTTTGATCATGTCGTCGAGGTAAAGAGTGGACCACTCGTCGTCAGTCGATTCACGGAGCTCCTTATGATTATCGTCAATCACCTGCTGGACGTTGTCCGCGCTGCCCTTCGCCTTGTCAACGTCAATATCGACGTTTTCTAAAACGCGATTTAAACGTAGGACCAGCCGGTTTCGATCATTCACTCGCTGCAGGTCTTCGCGAATCGTCTCGTACATCGGCAACGTTGAGAGAGCATCAATAGCGTTCTCGACGAAATCCGGACGTTCAGCTTTCTCCTGAACATCTTCCGGGTGATCGGGAGCTGGTTCGATATAAAGCAGTTTTCTCGAGATTGGACAGTCAGCATGTCGCCGCGAAAGCGTGTCAACCGCATAGCCGAAGGGTTTGTTGTCAAGATCGCCGCCATCAGCAAAAGCACGTCGTTGCGGTGGCACGTGATCGATGCCCGAAGCTCGCTCATAGTCGTGAAAGAAACGCCGCCAACCGTCCGTTTCAGAGTAGGGCGGCTTCACGTCCTTGTATTTGCCGTAGCGCATCAACACAGCGTCGACGTCTTCCAGTACCATCGGCTCAAACGCGAAGGGAAACGAAGAGGTGCAGCGCGCGGCGTACGCCAGGAACGGATTGTTTTCCGGCAGGAAATCGATGTCGTCAGGCAGTCGCTTACCTTCGCTGGAGTAGTTCTCGCGCGGATAGATAAGGTGAAAGACATTCTTGTGCCGCCGCTCGTAAATAACCTCGTCGGTTAATCGCATCGGCAAGACGACGCCGTTCAGGTCGGTGGTCGTCACATACACGTCAAGTTCATCGATCAAAGGTTCGCTGGCTTCGGCAGCACTCGATTTCGCGAGACCCGGCTTTACATCATCCATGCCGTCAAATGCCTTCAGCAATTCGAAATACATTCGCTTTGAGTTTAAGAGTGCTGGCGGCTGTTTGTCGTAACCAACCGGCGGATCTGTCGAGAATCTGTCGTTCAGTAACTTTTCAATTGCTCCTTCTTGTATCCACAGTTGCTGGATACGATTCAGTGATTGTCCTCTTACTAGTGCCTTAGCAAGAAAAATCCCGTTGATGCCTCCCGCTGACGCTCCGGTAATCGTGTCAACGACGAATCGCGTAGGGATGTCTGCAGCCAGGTTTGCGGGTTCGCTGTCTTCGTGATTATCCGCCAGCAAATAGCTCAATTTCCGATACACTCGCTCTGAACCTGACAGTTGCTCGTTCGACAATAAGGCCTCGCGCGTGTTGCCCTTTTTCTTGGCCGTCGCCCGCACCAATCGCAGCAGTTCCTGCGCCACGCCGTTGATGTAGATCGCCAGGCTGACGCCGCCGTACATCACCACCGCGAACCGGACTTCTCTTGTGTAATCGACTTTAGGGTTGGAAGGGGTAGTCATTGCCGCACCGTTAATTTCTGCGCTATTTCGAGTGGCTGCGGGTGGCGTCAGCCGGAGTCAGCTTGAATTCGAGCTCACGTATTCAGAAGAGCGCGGGCAAGATAGTAGCAAGGTTGGACAATGTCAATGTTTTCAAAAGCGAAGTGAGGTTAGCGAACGATCGCTTTCCGGATCCATTCCGCGATTGCGTCCATCGCTTCCGTATAAATCTGTTCTTGCGGTCCAACAGATTTGGGGACTTTTAAGGAATGATCGCCGCCTTCGATCGAGTGTAACTCAGCAGGTAATATCAGTTTCTTGATTAGCGTGTCGATCTCCGACTTGGTGCCGAACACATCCCGCGCACCCTGGAGAAACAACATCGGCGCTTTAATTTTCGGCAGATGCTCTGAGCGCAGTTTGTCGGGCCGGCCCGGTGGGTGTAGGGGATACCCGAGGAAGATGAGACCGTCGATGTGCTCACTATCTTGCGCTGCCACTTGTGAGGCAATGCGACCACCCATCGACTTGCCACCGATCACTAATCGATTGCCCTTCAACTTTTTGTGCTTGACGACTGCATCGATAACCGCGCGATAACAGGATTCAAGGCGCGGGCTGGGATCGGGAATCTTGCGACCTTGTTCGGTGTAGAGAAAATTGAAAGTTACAACATCGAGACCGCGGTCTGCCAAGCCTGCCGCGAACAAACGCATGAAGCCGCTTAACTGATTCGCGCCGGCACCGTGTCCCAGGATCAGCGACACATGGTTCCGTTTGGCCTTCGCGGCGGGATACAGACGCGCGGTTATCTTCGCGGCGTCGGCAACTTCAATCTTGAAATCTGATGTTGGCATTTATGTTTACATTTACCCACGGTAGATCCTTGGGACGCGATGGCTGATACCGCACGTAATCTCGTAGGAGATTGTTCCGGCAAGCTCGCCCAAGTCTTCGGCTGCGATTGAACAGTCACCACCGCCTCCAAGCAACGTCACATCATCGTCCAGCGCGACATCTGGCACATCAGTCACGTCAATGATCGTCAGATCCATTGAGACGCGCCCCACGACCTTGACAAATTGATCGCGCACGATCACGCGCGACTTGTTTGAAAAGGCGCGACGATAACCATCGTCATAACCGATTGGAATCGTGGCGATCAGCGAATCACGCTGCGTTTCAAACGTACCGCCGTAACCAAGCAACTCGCCCTTTTTGACTTGTTTTAAGAATTCGATCCGAGAGTAGAGCGACATCACGCGGCGCAGCTTCGGGTGCTCGAAATTCGCAGGGAGCACGTCGCGCGAGAAGCCGTAGAGCGTGCCGCCGGGTCGCACGAGATTGAAGCGCGAATCCCGAAATGCAAACAGTGCCGCCGAGTTCGCGGCGTGAACGTGTGTCGGGGTGAAGCCACCTTCCCGCACCGTCGCGATCGCGTCCCGAAATCGCTGAAGCTGCGTGTCAGTATACGCAGCCTTTGCTTCATCATCGGCTGATGCCAGGTGTGTCATCAAGCCATCAACACGAAGGTTGTGGCAACTTCTCAACGAATCGAAAAAACCCCGGAGATCATCACACGGAACTCCCAGACGGCCCATGCCCGTATCAATCTTGACGTGAATGTCGACAGTCTTTCCCGCATCGGCCGCTGCCCGATTTAATGCTGCGGCGACGTCTAATCGATAAACCACTGGCGTAAGTTGCTGTTGAATGCACAAGTCTTCCTGTCTCGCCCAACTGCCCCCCATGCAGAGAATCGGTTTTGTGATTCCAGCGTTGCGTAACTCAACACCTTCTTCCGGTAGTGCGACGCCGAACCAATCGGCCCCCTCTTTGGCCAGACGACGTGAACACTCAACGGCGCCATGGCCGTAGGCGTTCGCCTTCACCGCCGCGAGAACCTTCACGCCTGACCCCACAACGTCACGAACGACGCGAAAATTATGCGCGAGCGCGTCGAGATCGACTTCTGCCCAGGTGGGTCTTGCTGCGTGTTTATACTCGCTCATTTCTTTGCCTGATTTATTCGAGAGGAGAGATTAACCACAAAGACACAGAGTGACAAAGCAGCAGAACCAAGGGTTTTCACATTTATTGGCTTAGTGTCTTTGTGTCTTAGTGGTTTAAATCAGACTTAGAACTCATCGCCACCGCGGTTGATGCGCGCACCTTTCGAACGATCGAAGCGGCTCAGATACTGACCCAGCGCTTCGCGTTCAAGGTCGGTGAATTTGGCGAATTGATTGAGGAAGGCGAGATAGATGGTGTCCGTCGGACCGTTGCGCTGCTTGGCGACGTGCAACTCAGCAATGTTTTTGTTTTCATCGGTGCGGTTATAAACCTCTTCCCGATAAATAAAGGCTACGAGATCAGCATCCTGTTCGATCGCGCCCGACTCGCGCAGATCAGCAAGCTGAGGACGATGATCGGTACGATTCTCAGGCGCGCGCGACAACTGCGAGAGCGCAATCAACGGCACGTTCAATTCCTTGGCCAGAGCTTTCAGCTCGCGCGAGATTTGTGAGACTTCCTGCTGGCGCGATTCAACGCGGCGCGTTGAGCCAGACATCAACTGAAGATAGTCGACCATGATCAGGTCGAGCTGTTTTTGCTCAGTTGCCAAACGACGAGCTTTGGCGCGCATCTCGAGCACGGAAATCGCCGGCGTGTCGTCGATAAAAATGCGCGCATCGCCCAGCTTACCCAGCGCCTTGCCAAGCCGTGCCCACTCGTCGTTTGAAAGAAATCCGCTGCGAAACTTTTGCGCGTCAACGTTTGCTTCTGAACACAACATGCGCATCGCCAGCGCTTCGGCGGACATTTCCAAACTGAAGACGCCGACAACCGCGTGGCTTTCGATTGCCGCGTGCTGGGCCAACGCTAACGCCAGACTAGTTTTCCCCATCGATGGCCGCGCTGCGATTACTACTAAGTCCTGCTTTTGCAGGCCGGAAGTCAGCGAATCGAGTCCGCGAAAGCCTGTAGGCACCCCGGTCACTACCAAATCGCGGTGCTCGACTGCTTCGGCTTTCTCTAGTACCCGTTCCGCCGGATGCTTGATGTGCTCGAAGCCTTGGCGAATGCGCTCATCTGCCAGTGCGAAGATGGCGTGTTCTGCGTGATCAAGAATATTTTGCGGCTCGTCCTCTTCCTCGAGCGCTTCGGCGGTGATCTTGTTGGCCACCTTTACGAGCTGGCGCAATAGAGACTTTCCGCGGACGACCTTCGCGTACTGCGCGATGCTCGTGACGTGCGGCAGGCCGTAGGTAAGATTAGTCAGAAACAGAACGCCACCCGAGGAATCCAGTGAATTGTCCTTACGCAGCTCTTCGGCGATCAGAATCGGATTGATTTCGGAACCGCGCTCGAACAGGGCGATCATCGCAGTGAAGATGCGACGATGCGACGG
>JBKPPE010000150.1:0-5343 GCA_046733375.1 Acidobacteriota bacterium
CGAAGGTACTTCGTGGAGTTGTCCGCATGGTGTTGGCCGCTGGAATGGCGACTGTGGCTGTCGCACCGGTGGCGAGCCGGATTGGAACCAGGCGTGGCGCAAACCGTTGCGTGCCGCACTCGACTTTTTGCGCGACGAAAATATCGATCCTTTTGAAGCAACGCGCGGCAAACTGTTTACGTTTCCGTGGCTCGCGCGCGACGAAAGCATCTCGCTGATTCTCGATCCGCTACGCTCACGCGAACACTTTCTGTTCGAACATGCAGGCCGGTGGATGTCTGCTGACGAGCGATGGCGCGCCCTCACATATCTCGAACTTCAGCGCATGTTGCTGCTGATGTACACAAGCTGCGGCTGGTTTTTCAATGACATTTCCGGGATTGAGACCATTCAGATTCTGAAGTACGCCGCGCGCGCGCTTGATCTGATGGCGCAACTCGGTTTGCCATCGGTTCGCGACCAATTTTTGGCAATACTGGGTGAAGCAAAAAGCAATCGACGCGAGATGGGAACGGGTGCAGATATTTTTCGGCGACTCGTCGAATCCTCGAGGCCCAGTTTTGCCACGCATCAGCTCAGCCGTGAAACCGTGGCGACGTAACTGCGCCACGAGCCAGCGAAGCTGGCGGCAGAATTTAGCCCAGGTTCGAGCGCGCGGAACCTTGGAATCTGAGTCAATTTTGATGATTAGCCCGGTTTAGCGGGCGACGGACCGATGGGCCGCAAAAGCAAACCAAACTCAAAATCGACGGATCAACGCAAGACGAAACGTGGCAGCCTGAGCGGCAAGGATACCGGCGAACCGCAGGCAAGGATGGCTGCGCTCCGGAGCTTTTCGCCAACGCTCGGCGATATCGATCTCCACCTCTTCGGCGAAGGCAAACACGAACGGATCTATGAGAAGCTCGGCGCACACTGCCGCACTCACGAAAACAAACGCGGTGTCTCGTTCGCGGTTTGGGCGCCCGCTGCGGATCAGGTGAGCGTTGTCGGAAACTTTAATGACTGGGATACAGCAAAGCATCCCATGCGAGGTCTTGGATCCTCAGGTGTTTGGGAGCGCTTTATTCCGGGACTGCGCGTTGGCGAGCTTTATAAATACGCGATCACGACCGGCGGCGAACGGTTTTTCAAGGCCGATCCGTACGCCTTGATGATGGAAGTTCCCCCTAATACGTCATCAATCGTCTATCAATCAAAATACAAATTCGGTGACCGCATTTGGATTAAGAATCGCGCTAAGCGAAAAGCATGGCGTGAGCCGCTTTCGATTTACGAGGTTCATCTCGGCTCCTGGCGTCGTGTCACTGAGCAAGAAAATCGGCCGCTGACGTATCGCGAGTTGGCGCCGCTGCTGGCAGACTATGTGACGCAGAACGGTTTCACCCATGTCGAGTTTCTGCCATTGAAAGAACATCCTTACGGCCCTTCGTGGGGTTATCAAGTCAGTGCATACTACGCGCCATCAGCTCGTTACGGCACGCCTGACGATCTTCGTTTTCTCGTCGATCAGCTTCACAAATCGGGCATCGGTGTGATCATGGACTGGGTGCCCGCGCATTTTCCGAAGGACGCATTCGCGCTCGGGCGTTTTGACGGTACGGCGCTGTATGAGCATCTCGATCCGCGCAAAGGCGAGCATCCCGATTGGGGCACTTACATCTTCAATTATGGTCGCAACGAAGTGCGGAATTTTCTGATCGCGAACGCACTCTACTGGCTGCGCGAATTTCATCTCGATGGTTTACGCGTTGACGCAGTCGCGTCCATGCTCTACCTCGATTACAGCCGCAAAGAAGGCGAATGGATTCCGAATGAGTTTGGCGGCCGCGAGAACCTCGAGGCGATTTCGCTGCTGAAGGAATTGAACGAAGTCACGCATCGTGAATGTCCCGGCACTTTGATGATCGCGGAAGAGTCAACGGCGTGGCCCGCCGTCAGCCGGCCGGTGTACGCGGGCGGGCTCGGTTTCGATTTCAAGTGGAACATGGGCTGGATGCACGACACGCTGAAGTACTTTCAGACCGATCCGTTGTTTCGTGGCGGCAATCACGACGCGCTAACGTTCGGCCTGCTCTATGCGTGGAGCGAAAACTTTATTCTTCCCTTCTCTCATGATGAAGTCGTCCACATGAAGGGCGCCCTGCTGAACAAGATGCCGGGCGAAGAATGGCAGAAGTTTGCGAACCTGCGGGCACTGTACGCATACATGTGGGCGCACCCCGGCAAGAAACTTCTGTTCATGGGTGGTGAGTTTGGACAGTGGCGTGAATGGAACGAAACCGAGAGTCTGGACTGGCACCTACTCGATGCTCCCGTCTCCGCTGCGCGGAGAGGGGCGGGGGGAGAGGTTGGCGCGCAGCTTAACCCCACCCTTAGCTCCTCGCCACTGGTGGGGAGGGAGAATCTGAATCACAGAGGAGTAGCAATGCTGATGAAAGATCTCAACCGGCTCTATGCGAAACATGCTGAGCTTTGGGAGAGCGACACCGACGCAAGCGGCTTCAGTTGGATCGAAGTAGATAACGCTGCTGAAAATGTAATTGCATTCCGGCGCATCGCGCCGTCAACCGGCAGAGAGATCATTTGCGTGGGCAACTTCTCGCCGGTTGTGCGCGAAGACCATCGCATTGGTTTGCCGCGCAAAGGAACCTACAAACAGATTTTGAATACGGACAACGAGAAGTATTGTGGCGGCGGATTTGGCGTGGTGCGCAGCGTACGCGCGGAGAAAACGCCATGGCATGGTTTGGATTATTCCGCCGAGATTATTCTGCCGCCATTGAGCGTAATGTGGTTTGAAGCGCCGGTGCGGTAGCCCGACGGTGAGAGAGGCCATCCATCTTGCTGACACTGGCGTATCACCGCGCCCTCCCTCACGGTCGGGCTACTGCCCCGTGCGTAACCGTTAGCTCGATATTTCCGCGATCATCCAATGCCACCAAGTCCGCACGCTTCCCTTCCTCAATTGACCCGCAGTCTTGATCAATTCCCAACAGCCGTGCCGGATTCAACGACGCCATGCGTGCAACAGCAATTTCAGAAACACCGAGAGACACCATCATTTTCACCGCATCGAGCATGGTGATCACTGAACCAGCGATGCTGCCGCGGGCATTGCGGGTGCGGCCGTCCTGAACGGTTATTTGCTCGCCCCAGATTTCGTAATCACCGTCGCCCAGACCGGTTGCCGCAATCGCGTCACTAATCAACGCCAGACGCGAAGGTGTGACGCAGCGCAAAAGCACCTTCAACATCATCGGATCGAGGTGAATGCCATCGGCGATCACGTCCAGGCTCACGTAGTCATTCAGTAATCCCCACCCAACTGGTCCTGGCGCGCGATGATGCAGGGGCGACATCGCATTCATGAAATGCGTCATGTGCTGCGCGCCGGCTTCTCTCGCTTGATTGAGAATCTCCGGCGTCGCGCGCGTGTGGCCGATCGAAACAACCCAGCCGCGTTGTCGCAGCTCGCGAATCAATTCGATGCCACCCTCGATTTCCGGCGCGACGGTGATCATGTGAACCGCGCCTTCACGATTGATCGTTGGCAGTGAATCAAGGTCGGCGACATTCTTGAAGGTGCGAAAGTGTTCACGATGCAATGCGCCGCATTGTTCGCTGCTAACGAACGGACCTTCGTAATGCACGCCAAGAATGCGCGCCCGTGGCACAGACTTCAGTCTGTGTGTATCGCGCGCATCTGAGTCACAGACTGAAGTCTGTGCCACAGCTTCTTCAATCGCGGCAATCGCTCGTTCGTACTGCTCAGTCGGTCCAGGCACCAGCGTCGGCAGCCACGCCGTCACGCCTTTGCTCGCGAGAAACTCAGCGACGCGCAACAACCCAGCCGCATCGGCGCTGTTCACATCGACGCCCACAGCGCCATGAATGTGAAGATCGATGAAACCCGGAAAGATCGTGGCGTGGTCCAAATCGATGACTGAATCCGCAACGACGGAATCGAGGGAAGACGAAGCGATGATTTGCGAGATTTTGCCGTGGCTGATGAGGATTGCGCCGGGTTCGAGAACGCTATCGGGAAGAACTATGCGACCGTTGCGAAGAAGCGTATGCACAGAGCGATGATTACGATTTGCCGTTTCGGCTATCGATCGAGACCTAATTCTAACATTTCGCGGTGATGGACGAACTATCGAGGTATCGGTGGTGACGCAAAGGCAGCTTGGCGTACGCGCTCGAGATAGTTACCCTCCGGATTCAGTGCGCTTGGCGCCGCGGTGAAATCGTAAGAAAAGAGAATGAAGCCATCAGCACCCAAACTTCGGGCGGTGTTGATCTTCTCAACCGCCGATTCTGCCGGAATGCGATAGGCTCCAATCCCAGCCCACACCCGCCGGCCGACGGGATGCGCGGTCGAGACGGCAACCTCAAATTGTTTTTGGAAAATAGCGGTGTCTGGCGTGTAGGCCATTGGACAGGCTACATCCAGAATACCCAGACGCAGCCAACGTCGCCAATCCTGAAATCTTCTCGTGTAGGCGTTTTCATCAGTCGCAAAGACAGCAGCCGAGACTGTGACATCGGGACGACTTTTCTTTACCGCGTGATAAATCCGATTCACTAGTGTCGTCACCTGTTCGCGCTGAAAATCAGCAAATTTTTGCGGATACGTCTCTGCTGCGGCCAACGGATTTCCTTTCAGTGCTAGCTTCAGCGCGTTCTTGTCAGTCGTGGTTAATTGCGTCTCAAGCCACTTGCGAAAATTTTTCAAAGACGTGCGGCTGTAATCAAAATCTGGACTGGCGAAGCGCACATAATCAAAGTGCAGACCATCGACCGCGTACTTTTCCAGCACGTCCATCCAAATTCGGTAGATATGTTCGCGCACTTTGGGATTCGCAGGTCCTACATAGACGCCTTCCAGCTCGGCGCGATTAGCTTTCGACCACTCGACAATTCGCCTTCGATAGACAGAGTCTCCGGGAGAAAGTTTGTAAAGCTCTGCGGCAACCGGCCGCGGCACGGCGAGCCATTCAGGATGTTTGTTGTAAACGTGTTTTGGGTCTGATGGCAGCGCGTCCAGATTGGCCAGCAAACTCGTGTTCAGCCACGCATGGACTTTCAGTCCGCGCCGGTGCGCTTCGGCAATCGTCGTCGCCAGCGGATCAAACTCACTTGGTTGATCTTTCAATTCAATCGCGCGTGGTTCCCAACGCGCTCGATAGTAAGCATCGCCCCGACCACGCACCTGCACGATCAGCGTGTTGAATCCATTCGACGCCGCGCTATCAACCATGCGCTGAATCTTTTCGGGCGATGTAAGCGTGTTTCGCACTACCCAAAGCGCACGCACCTCGCCGGTCGGCGGTGCAACAC
>JBKPPE010000151.1:0-7066 GCA_046733375.1 Acidobacteriota bacterium
CAGCAAAGAAGATTCCTACGGCGTCGCTCACTTGCATTGAGCTCGACATCGATAAATGGGCCGCTCCCAAAGCCGGCAAGGGAACACTGAAATGGCGCGCGACGCCAAAGAAATTGAAAAAGGATGGATTGGTAGGCCGCACCCAATGCCTTAGAGAAACTCCCTGACTAACCTCGAACTCGACGCTCGCTCGGGTTAGCTGCTAAATGTATTAGAATAGAAAATAAGATGGCTCAATCCGAAGGACGCACGATCGTAGTGGGAGACATTCATGGCTGCTACGATGAACTCACCAACCTAATCGACAAGGTCAAACTCAAGAAAACCGATCGCGTGGTATGTGTCGGCGACCTCATTACCAAAGGACCGAAGAGTCGCGAAGTCCTGGAACTCTTCATGAATGATGACCGGTTCACCTCAGTTATCGGAAATCACGACCTGATTTTGCGAAGACACTGGTACGGCGAGAACGTTTTGCTGAAGAAGGCACAAAAGGACGCGCACCAGGAACTGAAGGGCGAAAAAGACGCCTACATGCAGTTCCTGAGTTCTTTGCCGTTCACGATTGATTTGGACACCCATCTGGTCGTACACGCCGGTTTGCGGCCCAACGTTGAGTTGCACTCGCAGACAACCGGCGATTTAACACGAATACGAACGTTAGGGCCCGACCGCGAAAGTGCCGAAGGCACACCGTGGTATTACGTTTATAACGGCGAGAAGACGGTGCTGTTTGGGCATTGGCCGGCGAAAGAACCGCGCCGCGGGCCGAAGGCGATTGGGCTTGATACGGGCTGCGTCTATGGCTATCAGTTGACGGCTTACATCATCGAAACTGACGAGTTCGTCAGCGTGGATGCCAAGAAGAAGTACGACGAAGGCTGATGGGTTCTGACACTTGAGCTTTTGTCTTGCAAAACGAAAAGGCCGCTCGGTTTTCCGAGCGGCCTTTCGCATTTCAAATTGGAATCGGTTACTGCTTATCTTGTCGCGGGGCGTTCGTCTGATTTGAATCAGCAGTCGCTTGCGCGTTTGCGTGCTTTCGATCGTAGTAATCTTTGACGAAGTCCTTGAAAGCGCCATGACCCCACGCGGTGTAGAAGTCATAGTCCTTCATCTCTTTGTAGACTTGATCGAAATTCCAACCGTAGAACTCATACCGATAGACAGCGCCCATCGCGCCGGTCCGATGACGTCCCCCCGCGCAATGCACATAGAACTTGCCGGTGTTCGGATCGCCAACTGTTTTGAGAAACGTTTGGGTCGCTTCCGCAGTCGGATACTTCTTGTCAACCATGGGGATGTTGACGTATCGCATCCCGAGTGACTCGACGGCCGTTTTTTCGTATGGCTTCGGATCTTCAGTCAAATCGATGACGGTCTTGATACCGAGTGCGGCGAGATCTTTGTAGTCAGTTTCTTTCGGCTGCGCGCCACGATAAAATCGATCGTCCATCTGACCGAAATTCTTGATTTTGACGAATGCGGCTTTTTGTGGAGTCTCTTGAGCAACGCAGATTGCGGCAAATGCGAATGTCGCGATGATGATGCCGATAAGATTTCGGACGAAGTTTCTCTGCGGAATAAACTGCATGTCGGTCCTCGTGTGATTTAAATGTCGAATTGGACGCAGCGCCCAAGTCAAACCTCGAAGGAAGATACACGCGAAGACGCGAAACCTCAATACTTTTGCGGCGCAGGTTGCTGTTGAGCAATGATGAACGCCGAGTTTGCTGATTTTCTGGGGCAAAGCGACAAAATTGTGATATGAGTCGCGTGATGAAAAAGTTCAATTGGCAGCTTTGGGCGGGATTTGTGCTGACCTTATTCTCGTTTCTCAGTTATCCATTTCTATTCATCGATTATCCATTGCTGCGAGATTTTCCGTGGTTGAATCTCCTCCTGTTCGCGGTGGCCTTGGCGCTTTTGATCGTCGGTTTGCGTCGCGCATTTCGACCAGGACGAAAAGCGATTTCGAAGATTGCGGCAGTCGTCGTAACAACACTCGGCGTGCTGGTGATGGCGTTCTTTATTTTTATCGCCTTCATTGAAGCGCGCCGTCTGCCGTCATCGGCGGGCGCACCGCAGGTTGGCCAGAAGGCACCCGACTTCATTCTTACTGACGGCAACCACAAACCGGTTGCGCTGGCCGAGTTGCTCACTCAGCCCATCAACCACAAACCGGCGAAGGGCGTACTGCTGATTTTCTACCGGGGCTACTGGTGACCCATCTGCAACTCCGAGTTGCGGAGCATTCAAAAGAACCTCGAAACGTTTCATCAAGCGGGCATTAACCCGATCGCCATCAGCGTCGACAAGCCGGAAGAATTACGCAAGCTGGCTCAGTCCGCAGGCTACACGTTTCCGTTGTTGTCTGATCAGAATAGGGAAGTGATCACGCGCTACGACCTTGTGCACAAAGCGGGAGGCCCAGCAAGCGAGGACATCTCGCGCCCCGCAGAATTTCTGCTCGATTCAACCGGAACGGTGCGATGGCGAATGTTAACTGAGAATTATTGGCGGCGCGCCACGCCTAATCAGATTATGGAAGCAGCGAAAGTTTTGCAGTAGCGATCCGTGATGAGGTGCCGGCACTAAGCGTTAGTCCATTTCTTCCTGCTCATCCCAGTCGGCCACTAACTCGAACGCACGAGCGAGCACCGGTCGCGGGCGCGCGCCGTCCGCCTGGCCGATCAATCCTTCGCGCTCCATCTGATCGAGCACCGCGGCTGCGCGTCCATAGCCGATGCGCAGGCGACGTTGGAGAACGGAAGTTGAGGCGCGCTTCATCTCGACGCAAATACGCAGAGCGTCTTCGAAGAGCTCATCGCGCTCACCGCCGGAATCCTCGAGGCCCATCGCCTCTTCATCCGACTGAATGATCGATTCGTCGTATTCAGGCTGCCATTGCGACTTGATGTGAGTAACGATCTTGTTGATCTCCGATTCATCAACGTAAGCGCCGTGCACGCGCAGCAGCCGCGAAGACCCGGGCGGCAGAAACAGCATGTCGCCGCGGCCGAGCAGATGCTCTGCGCCGTTCGTGTCGAGGATAGTGCGCGAATCGATTTTTGAAGCGACGCGATACGCGATGCGGGAAGGAAAGTTTGCCTTGATCAATCCCGTGATGACGTCGACGGACGGCCGCTGCGTCGCGAGCACGAGGTGGATGCCGATCGCGCGTGCCATCTGCGCCAGCCGCGTGATCGATTCTTCGACTTCATGCCCGGAAGCCATCATCAAATCGGCGAGCTCGTCGATGATAATCATGATGTACGGCAAAGGCTTCCAGGCTTCGCCGTTCTCATCGAAGTCCTTCACCGCGTTTCGCCGCGCAATCTCGGCGTTGTAGCCGTCGATGTTGCGTACGCCCCATCCCGCGAGCTGTTTGTAGCGCCGCTCCATTTCAGCCACCGCCCAGCGCAGCGCGCGTGCCGCCTGTTTCGGATCGACGATGATCGGCGTCGCCAGATGTGGGATGTCTTCGTAAAGACCGAGCTCGAGGCGCTTTGGATCAATGAGGATCAGCTTCACTTCGTCAGGCCGCGCACGATAGAGAATCGAAACCAGCAGAGAATTGACGCCGACCGATTTACCCGACCCGGTCGTGCCCGCGATCAAGAGGTGCGGCATGCGCGCCAAATCGCTCACGTAATTCAACCCGTCGATGGTCTTGCCTAACGCGATCGTCAGCTTGGAAGTCGAATCGCGAAAGGCGCGCGACTCGATTACTTCACGCAGAAAGATCGTTTCCCGGCGTGGGTTGGGGACTTCGATCCCGACGTGCGGCTTGCCGGGCATGCGATCGATGCGAATCGATTCTGCTTTCAAAGCCAGACACAGATCGTCAACCAAGCCCGTGACGCGCGAATACTTCACGCCCGGGTCCGGTTTGAATTCGTAAGTGGTTACGACCGGGCCGGGGCAAATAAATTTGATTTGGCCGGTGACATTGAACTCGCGGCATTTCTCGGCGAGCTTCGTGGCCATACTGAGCAGTTCGTCATCAGCCTGCTCGCTGCGCATCTGCGCTTCGTTCAGAAAATCGAGTGACGGGAGTTGATAGTCCATGGGCGGCTTATGGCTGACCTTCCGGCCTTCAAAGGGCAGGCTGCCGCTTTCCGTTGATTCAGTCTTCCGCTTCACTGATGCTTCGCGCATCATCTCCTGCACCAGCGCAGTTTCGGCCGCGGGCGTTTTGCCACGCGATGGGTAGAGTGACTTCTTTGCCGGCGCAGTTGCCGCCCCCGCGGCAGCGGCCATCGCTTTTCCACTCGTCGCGGCTGAGAATGATTCAAAAGCGGAAGCAATCTCGGCGCTCTCAGCCGAGCGCGCATGCGCGATCGGTTTTCCTTCGCGGTTGATAACTTGCGGCGCGTCGCCGTCTCCGTTTGCCACCGCGGATTCGAGACTGTGTTGCCGTCGAACTTCTCGAGCAGCGCGTCGCGCGAGGCGCCAGGCTGTAAATCGCGCCGGAAGAGTTCGGAGTGATGCATAAGGACCGGCGAGTGATTGACCGGCGGTCGCGAATGAGAAGTTCGTTGCCAGCAAGACACCCACCGCGGCCACGGCGACCAGCAGGATTGCGGCTCCAATTTTATTGAGGCCGCTGACTAACGCCCGCGAGATCATCACCCCGGCTAGACCACCCGCGTTGATGCTTGCGTCAAACATCGGACGAAGATGCGCGAGACTCAACAACGCCGCCGCGGCGAAGACGAATATGACTAAACCGAGCAATTGATAGAGCGGCGTGTTAATGCGTTGCGCGCGAAAGCGTCGCCACGCCGCCGCGAGAATCAGAACCGGAACGAGATAGGCTGCAAGTCCGATTGTCTGAAACAAAGCGGCCGCGACATTAGCGCCAACCGTTCCGATCCAGTTTTGCGCCGAGCTTTCGCCCGCGGCGTTCCACGAGGGATCGTTTGGGTGATACGAAACCAGGCAAAGGCCGAGCAGCAGCGCCGCCGCTACTAATGCGATCACAATGATTTCATTAAACCGCGAACGCTGACGCGCCGGTTCGACTTCGATGTCAGTTGGAATTGCGCTCATTCTGTTTTAGCTGGCGTTTAGGAGCGGGCTACCGCCCGCTGATTGACGGCAGTAGCCCGACTCTAAACGTTTTTACGCCGCTCGTTTCGAGAGCAAGTACTCCTTAATAAACTCATCGATGTCGCCGTCCAGCACCGAATCGACATCGCCCTTCTCGAGTTTCGTGCGCGCATCTTTTACTAAACGATAAGGAGCCAACACATAGTTCCGTATCTGTGATCCGAACGAGATGTCCTGCTTGGTTGCCTCCAGCTCGGCAGTCTCTGCCTGTCGCTTTTCAAGTTCGAGTTCGTACAAGCGCGAACGCAGAACCTGCATCGCCACGGCGCGGTTCTGATGTTGCGAACGCTGGTTCTGACAAGACACCACAATTCCCGTCGGCAAGTGCGTAATGCGCACTGCTGAGTCGGTCACGTTAATATGCTGGCCGCCGGCGCCGCTCGAACGATAGGTGTCCACGCGCAAATCTTTTTCGTTGATTTCGACTTCGATGTCTTCGTCAATTTCCGGATAAACGAAGAGCGAAGCGAAGGACGTGTGCCGGCGCGCGTTTTGATCGAACGGCGAGATGCGGACCAAACGATGCACGCCGGCCTCGGCCGCGAGCAGACCGTATGCGTATTCACCGTCGACCTTGAACGTCACGCTCTTGATTCCCGCTTCCTCACCTTGCTGGTAGTCAATGATATCGGTCTTGAAACCGCGGCGTTCCGCCCATTTCAGATACATCCGCAGAAGCATCTCTGCCCAGTCCTGCGATTCCGTGCCGCCCGCGCCGGGATGAATCGTGCAAATCGCGTTGCGCAGGTCGTTCTCGCCGGAAAGCAACATTTCGGTTTCGGCTTCGCTGACTTCGAGCTCCAGTCGGTGGAGCAACTGGTGCAGCTCATTCATCGACGCCGGATCTTCTACAGCAAACTCAAAGAGCACTTGCGCGTCGGAAATCTCAGTTTCGAATTTCTCCTGCCGCTCAATGACGCGCTCCAGACGGCTACGCTTCTGCAAAAGCTTCTGCGCCTCTTCCTGGTTCGACCAGAAGTCGGCGGCCGAGGCCTCCTTTTCAATTTGGCTTAACTCAGTTCGTTTCGCCGGGACATCAAAGAAACCTCCCGAGCTGAGCGACGCGCTTTTTAAGATCGTCGTATGCACCTTCCGGATTTGATAATGTTTCAACCATTGCAACCTCGCATCATGAGGTCAGTACCCGGAGCGATAGCGACGGGGTCGCTTGCTCAACGCTTACCAGGTCGCTACTGCTCCCGGTACTGACGCTTTGTCATAAACGTCGCTGAAATGAATCCCAAAGTTATCAACGCGCATCCGTAGGCGAACACATCGCCATGACGTGAATAAAACGTCGAGCGCGTTGCCGTCTTACTAATCGTCCACGTTCGCACCGCTTCCTGGAATGGTGCCGTCGTGTCTGAAACAGCCCCGTTCGAACTGATGTACGCGCTAATGCCGCTGTTCGTGACGCGAATGATGTCGCGATCGTTTTCCACTGCACGAAAGACCGCGTTGGCCAAATGCTGACGCATCACTGCCGTGGGCCCAAGATAACCGTCATTCGAAATATTGATCAGCACGTCAGCGCCCTCGTTCGTGAAGCTGCGCGCGACTTCCGGATGCGCGGCCTCGATGCAAATAAAAACCCCGGCGCGAAGCGCGCCGAGGGGCATCAGCGTATACGAACTGCCGGGCGTAAATTCGCCGACGATTCCACGCACCGAACCCGAGCCCGGTAGCCAGCGGGGCAGCGGCACGTACTCGCCAAACGGCATCAGGCGAATCTTATCATACTGCGCGACTTTCTGACCCTGCTCATTTATGAGAATTGCCGAATTGTACGAGCCGCCATTCGGCGCCGGCTCGAGCGAGTTAAGTAGTACTGACGTGTGATTCGTCTGCGTGAAATTCGCGATCGTGTTTTGCAACTGCGGATCGCGCGAGTAGGAAAAGTTCATTGGCGACTCAGGCCAGATGACGAGACGATTTTTAAGTTCCGGCCATC
>JBKPPE010000152.1:0-6286 GCA_046733375.1 Acidobacteriota bacterium
AATCGGGATAGTTGCGCGCCAAGTCGGTCGCAAACGCTCGTGCCTGGTCAATTTGTCCGAGGCGGAAACTCGCTTCGGCCATGAAGAAAAGTCCGGCGCGCGAATTCGGCTCCTGCCGTAGCACTTCGCGCAAGTCTTCGATCGCAACTTTCAGATCGCTGGTATGGCCGGCTTGCATGCCGATGCGAGCGCGCAGAATTAGCGCCTGTCGATCTTTGCGGTCGGTCTTCAAGACGGTTTCGACTTCGTTTTTTGCGCCCGCGAGATCGCCGCGGTTCAGCATGATTTCAGCGAGTCGATAATGCGCCTGCGTGTACTCAGGCGAGTTGGTTAGTACTTCTTTGTAGATCGCAATCGCCTCGTCCAGACGGCCTACTGACGAATAGAAATCACCCAGCACCGACCGCCCCTCAGGCTTGTCCTTATCCAGTTCCGCTAGTGATTTGTACGCAACTTCAGCTTTGTCAAATTGTTTGTTGACGAGATAGAAACTCGCCAGGATGAACTGCGCTTCACGATTTTGCGGTTCGGCCTGCACTGCTTTCTGAAATTCCGCTTCAGCCTCATCCAGACGCTGCGCCCCCACCAGGAATTTTCCGTATTCGTAGTGTGCCATCGCGGAACCGCTGCTGACGGAAATCGCCCGCTGGTAAATCGCGTCGGCGCCAGCGATGTCATTCATCTGCACATAGAATCGCGCCAGGCTCAGATACGATTCGACGCGCTGCGGATTTAGCTCGACGGCCCGATTCAGCTCAGCCAGCGCTTCCTGTTTCTTTTCCTGCGCGAACAGGACCGACCCCATCAGAATGTGTCCCTCGATGTGGTTCGGATCTTTTTCGAGAACTTGCCTGGCGAGTCGTTCGGCTTCGGTCACCGCTGCGGGTGATTCCTTGGCGCCCACAAGATAGTAGTTGCCGAGCTTCACACGCACATCGAGATTGTTCGGATCGAGTTCCACCGTCTGGCGCATCTCGTCGAACGCTTCCTGATATCGCTGCAAGCCTTCGTACGCGTTCGCTAGTCCCCAATGCGCGTCGGCGAGCTTGTCGTCGATTTGCAACGCACCGCGAAACTCAAGCACCGCTTCCTGAAATTTCTTATCTTTCAGCAGAGCCTGGCCACGCGCGACGTGTTGGGCTTTGGCTTTTTCGGGGGTCGTGCACGCGCCCAGGATGAACGCGGCAATCAGGACAACGAACAGAGGAAGGACGTAAAACTTGCGGCGGCACTCTCGATTCTTCATTGCAATCTCCGTGAGCGCGTTGGCGGCAGGATGTGAGCCTGCAGAGGTTCGCGCCCGGGTCAGGTCGCTCAAGGGTTGTCTTTCCGCAACGGGCAAGGTCGCTGGAGAGGCCGTTTGAGCGAGTTGGTTAAAGTGTCAAAAAACGTCACTCGCCGGCACCGGCGAATCAAAGAAAAGAAACGGTGAATCGCAGGTCGCTTTCAGGAAATTGTTGGCGAAGTGCGCACCCGTATTCGCGGCTTTACCGGCGTCAATCCAAAATTGTGAGTTCGAACTCGACGATCATTAACTCTTGAGTTCGTTTAGAGTCGGGACTTGCGTTCGCCGCACCAGCGCCTCTAACGGTGGATCAGTGCGGTGACTGAACCCCCGCTCAATCCGGGTTAGAGCCCATCCCGTGGCGAATAGCAGCGCCGCGGCCACTAAATAAATTATCCAGCCTGAGAAGGAGTGAAAGAATCCGTCGGCCACTTTCGTCCCATAGTAGTGCGCCAAAACGCCGGTGCCGCTAACGCGTACGGCATTGGTCAAAATCGCGATCGGCACAGCTGCCACGACCAGAATTACGCCGCGCCAGAATGCAAAGGTGGCATAGATCTTGGTCTGTGATTTTTCTGAGCCGGTTCCGACCAAAGTCTGCGCCACTTTGGGCCGCGTGAAATAGGCGTACACAACGGCGAGCGTCATTAGCGTCATCAGCGAACGAATGCCGCTGCATGCTTCGACGACAGCGAGACGCTTCGGCTCTTTCGCGCCGAGCGGCATCAATTCGATTACGTTGCCTTGCCGCAACACCGATATTTCGAAAAGCTGCATCGCCGAAACGGCACAACGTGATGCGAACAACTGCAAAGGAAATGCGATGCGATTGAAGACAATCTGTGGAATCGGAATCGCCAGCGCGAGCAGCAATAACGGTATCGCTACGCGAGGAACAATTCGCAGTCCAAAGAAATAAATTGCGATGCCAGCAAGGATCAGGACCAGCGAAACGCGCTGGATGAATAACTCGGCACCCGCAGTTCCTGCCCAAAGCCCGAAAAGGGCAAGAATCACCAAAGCGAAGCCGAACCAGCTTTCGCGTGTACTCACTTCAGCGAAACTCTTCCGCTCCCGCCAAACAATGAAACCGATGATTAAAGGAATAAGTAAACCGTGGGAATAGTTTTCGTCCTGCCACCAATCGCGGCCCAGCTTGGTCAGCACATTGAAATAGAGGAAAGCCAATGCAGCCGCGATTGCCAGTGGTTTGTAGAATGTTCGGGGAATGGCGACACTCATCGAGTTTGTGTGTGACTGCGGCCGAGGGGCAAACTCGGCGCGAAGCTTTTTTGTGGTGCGGGCCGGGAAATAAAGACCGCGGGGCGAAGGAAACGAAGACTCCTGCGGCCGCAATATCCGGGCCCGCCAGAACAAAAGAAAGAACCAATCTCACCGCGGTTCCCGAGTGGCGAGCTTCGCTCGGTCCTCGCGCCGGTACGGGCCCGATCTTCCGCGGTAAAACGAAAGAAGCGCAGTCATCCTGCGCTTCTCACAAACCGTTATCTGGAAAACATTTAACGTGGACTAAGCGATTACTGCATCTTCGCCCATTGACACGATCACCCGCACGCGCTCACGCAGCGCCAACTCGAACATGCGCGCTTCTTCAACCTCCCCAAACGACAGCGCCCGCAATTCCTGCTCGATGCGTCGCCGATAGTCGGAGACCAAAGAATCAGAGACGCCTAACGTGGCGGCCACTTCCAATTGCGTCGCGTGTTCCGGGCTCAAGTAGCAATGCCACAGCACGCCCAACATACGGTTGTATTGCTTGATCTTACCGCGCACGTTGGCGTGCAGGTTCGTCAAGAACTTGTCGACACAGCCGGCCGCTTCGCGTTGCGACTCGTGCCGCAGCAGGGTCTCTTCCGGATTCTCACGTAAGTCCGCCGGGTCGTAATGCGGCCCGTCATCACCTTCGTCGCCGCCCAGCGGCACCAGGTAAATGTCCATCACGGGCAGACGTGACATAACCAGACTGCGGAGACTTCTCACGTCGGCAGGCGCATCTATCGCTTCGAAGACTGAAATGATCAGATCTTCGAGATCGGAATTGCTGATGACGATTTGTGCGTCGCCAGTGCAACCCACCATGCGCGTGTCGCGCTGACGGACGGGAATCATGTGAGCGCGCTGCTCCATCTCGTGCGAATTGCGACCGGGCTTGGTCGCAGACCACTCGCTTAAACCGTAGACGCGATCGGCCAAACGCCGATGTTGATCCTCAGTACCATCAAACCGTCGAAAATTTGAACTGGACTGAATCAGGGTAGAGATGCGACGTGCCAGACGATAGCTTTCGGGATGACGCTTACGAAGCTCGGCAGTCAGCAAATTCGTCAACTCGATTTGACCAATTTCGCACTCGATCTCGGCATCAGTCATATTCGTGTCGAGATAATGTTGGAAGCGCGATTTGGTAAGAAGCTGCACGAACAACTCCTGCGTCAAATCAGTGTATGCGCTGCTCGCACCCTCTTCGATCAGCAGGCCGGCGCTGCGCGATGCGCGGACTAATGGATGGTTGCTGACGATCCGATGCAGTTCTGCCCACAGGCGATTGACGTCTGAGTTCTGCAGACTTTCAACCCAATGTCCCGCGCGGGCGGCTCGTTCGGCTAGTCGCTTGGCTCGGATGTCGGAGGCGACATTGACGGCGGGTTCTGACGTGCTCTTTTGAGTTATTGATTTCACGGTCGTGGTGATTGATCCCGATGGGGTATTGAGAACTCTGGTTGGCAAAACTTCTCGCCGGACGTTCCAGGTAGTGCTTCGAATGGTGGGCAGGGCAAAGGCCGTCTTGACGAAAGCAAACGCCTCACGCGGCGTGAGATTTACGTTTGTGTTTTTGTTCCCGGTAAGACGGTGGTTTTCCGACTCTCTGCTGTCGGCCAGCGGGGAAGCTGGATTTGGATCAGCACGATTAAGAAGCTTCGCGCTAACTGAGGCCGAGCGCCGAAAACGCGGCTCGGCGACTCCAAGAGCATCTTAACAAAAGCCCCGCAAAATGAGCAACAGGTTTTTACATTTGGGGCACTTGTGCACTTTTTCGAGGAAATTAGCGCCTAGAAGTGGAAAACATCGTTTATTCGAGGTGTGTAGATTTTGGTAGCCGTGACTGGAATGATTTATCTGCGCTCACTTCCGCTGAACATTTTTGCGAAGTCGGCTGCCTGTCCGTCTGCGGAAGAACTTCTTGCTTTCTCGAAGTCCCTCCTTTCTCTCGCGCCGAATCGGCTGGTTAGAGCGCACTTGGAGGAATGCGATTTTTGTTGCGCTGAACTTCAGCTCCTTGAAAGATATCCTCCCACGTCTGAAGCAGTTCCGCTCGCAGAAATGCCACCGAATCTACGAGTGTTGGCCGAATCAATTCTCGGGAATTCGCCTGGTTTCCCGCCGCGCTTTCTCGAATCATGGCGCGCGATAAATCATTAATGAACCCAATTGTCAGGAATTTGAGCGTGGCAGGCGGATCGTGAATTCAGAGCCTTCCCCTAATCGTGAGGTAACGTTCACGTCGCCACCATGGGCTCGCGCCAGGTGCTTGACGATCGCCAGACCCAACCCGGTGCCGCCAAGCTTTCGTGACCGCGCACGATCGACTCGATAGAACCGTTCGAACAATCGATCCAAGTGTTGCGCAGGAATTCCCTCGCCCGTGTCGACCACGCGAATAATGTCAACGTCGGTGCGCTGGTGATCAATTGTCACTCTTCCGCCCTCACGGTTGAATTTGATCGCATTGTCAATGAGGTTCGTGAGCATTTGCATGAGTCGATGTGGGTCGGCAAAAACTTCGACGTCTTTGCGGACACAGTTTTGCAGCTTAATCCTTTTTTCCGCCGCAGCGACTGAAAGACTGTTGACGATGTCTTCGACCAGCGCGAACAACCTGACGGGCTCAACGCTCACCATGACATTTTCGATCGCGCCCAGTTCCAGCAGATCGTTGATCAGCCGCTGCATGCGTGCGGCATTCTTGTGAATGATCGAAAGGAATTTCTGATCGCTTTCAGAGTTGCCATTGGTCGACGATTCCAGAGTTTCGGCAGATGCGAGAATTGACGTCAAAGGCGTGCGCAACTCATGAGAAACATTCGCGAGAAACTCCTGCCGCACGATTTCGAGTCGCTCTAACCTGCTAATGTCGAAGAAAACACCGACCGCGCCCACGGTCGCTGCAGCGCTCGATGAGCGCAGTGGCACGACGCGTAGGTCGAAAATCTTGTGGCCGCTTCCAAACGTTTCGACCCTGACGCCATCGCGTTCGATCCCACGTACGGCATCGAGAAACGCATCGTAGATCGCCGGATTTCGGGTGAGCTCCGTCAGCCGAGACTGTTTGGGATCACCCCGTGTGAACAGCGTTTGGGCCGCGCGATTCGAAGCGACGACACGCATGTCAGTGTCGATTACGACAACGCCTTCGCGCATTTCGTTCAGCGCAACGTCGAGCAACTGAGGGTTAAGTACCTGTGCATCGGAAATCTGTGGTTCTGAACGTCGCGCGCTGTCTTTGCCTCGCATCCCGAAGCCGACACCAAGTCCCAATATCAACGCGGCACCTGAAGCAAGTAACAACTGAGACGGGAGGAGCAAGCCGGCGCCTAACATCACCACTGCGACGCCGATAAATAAGGCGAGAATCACACGAGTCATGACGTTGCTTCGTGCGCCGCTTGAGAGCCGCCCGCGCACCCCACGAATCTATAGCCCACGCCGACCACAGTTTCGATGCAATCGCCGCATGAGCCAAGTTTTTGCCGCAGCCGCCGAATGTGAACATCAAGCGTCCGCGCATCTCCGTAATAACTGTATCCCCAAACTTGATCAAGCAACTGCTGACGCGTAATCACGCGGCCGCGCTTCTTCGCCAACGCGGCCAATAACGAGAATTCTTTGTTAGTCAGTTTCACGGCCGCGCCGTCACACAAAGCACGGACGTCCTCGAAATCGATTGTCAACCGGCCATCTTCATAAAGTTCGGGTGCGGCTTCA
>JBKPPE010000153.1:0-4302 GCA_046733375.1 Acidobacteriota bacterium
GCGATTTGGAGAGTCAATTCCATTCCCGTCGCGAATCATGATCGCGGTTTTCCCAAACTCATTGGCGGAATCCTGGTCTTCAGTCTGTTCGTCGTCGCGGTGCTGTGGCTCGGCTTCTCAGTCAATTACACCGCGACGCGCGACATTTATTTCACTGTCGCGATCGCGCACGTGCTGGCCGAAGCGCCGTTTCTATTGCGAATGATCTGAGAAAACAGAAGGCAGTAGGCAAAAAGCAGAAGGCACAAAGCAGAAAGCAGAAGGCAGAAAACAAAACACGACGAGTTAATCCAACGTCTCCGTACTGCTCACTGCTCACTGCTCACTGCTCACTACTCACTGCTCACTGCTCACTGCTCACTGCTTAGTGCTTACTGCTTACTGCTTCCATGTCCCCTTCCGATCTCTGGCGCTTCCTTCTTCCCGGCTACCTGCTAACAATTCTGATTGAGACGCCGGTCCTCCTCATTGGTCTGTCAAAGCGGCATGCAATCAAACGGCGATTGATTGCCGGCATTTGGCTGACCGCGTGCACGTATCCAATCGTCGTGCTCGTCCTGCCGCCGCTCTTCGTCAACACATCGCGTGCGACTTATCTAATGGTGGCCGAGACGTTCGCCCCTGTCGCGGAATGCATTCTGTTTTGGCTGGCTTACGGCGAACAAAAAGAGTTGGGAAAACCATCGATGTGGCGAGACTTCGCCACGATTGTGGTGGCGAATCTCGCTTCATTCGGTCTTGGCGAGGTAATAAACGCCTATGGCTGGTTCGGTTTATTCGCAGGTTGAGACGATCGGATTGGCCGGGAATGCCCTAATTAGATTTTCTCTGAGCCCTCTGCGAAAGCCTGGGATCCTCTGCGGTTGCCTCGTGTCCTTCTAATTAACCGCAGAGGAAAATCCGAGGGCTTCGCAGAGGACCTCAAAGAGTTTGAAACCAGGTCACTACTAATTAATCGGTCGGCTGGTTACACGCTCAGATGGAGAAGCGGCGCCGCCCAGGCTCAAACAAGCGTCGCCCACAACCAGGTGAGTTCTCGCGCCGGCCGGTTTTGTTAGTCGTCTTACTAAAAAGACGAAACCACTGAGTACCGCTGCAACCGAAATCAGCACGACAATACCGACGAGAATCAGTCCGGTGATACCCATGCCGGTCGATACCGGGTCAGGGGCAATATCGAGCAATAGAATCTGGGGTATGACCTACTCCTTCAACATCTCACAAAGCACGTCACTATCCACGTTGCCGCCGGAAAGAACCACCCCTACTTGACGACAGTCCGAGGGGATTTTGCGCGTGAAGACTGCGGCTGCGGCTGCCGCTCCCGAAGGCTCCACTAACAGCTTCATCCGGAAAAGAAAGAACTTCATGGTCGCGATGATTTCTTCGTCCGTGACCGTCAGGACCGCTTCGGCATTTTGACGAGTGATTGGATAAGTGAGTTCGCCCGGACGCTGCACACGCAAGCCATCAGCGATCGTCGGCGGTGGTGGAATCGTGACACGTTCGCCTTTCGCGACCGATTGCTGCGTGTCGTTTGCGGTATTAGGTTCAACCGCGAAGCATCGGATCGACGGTTTCAGGAATTTGGCAGCGCTACTGACGCCGGCAAACAAACCGCCGCCACTGCATGGCGTCAGCAGCGAGTCGAGGTGCGGAATCTCTTCGACGAATTCCAAACCCGAAGTTCCCTGACCCGCCATGATGAAATAATCATCGTAAGCCGGTACCTGAACGAGCCCTTCACGTTCAGCAATCTCGCGGCCAAACGCATCGCGATCGTCTTTGTGCCGATCAAAGACGCGAATGTCCGCTCCGTAATTGCGCATGCCCGCGACTTTCATTTTCGGCGCATCGTCGGGAATGCAAACGACCGCTTTCACGCCGGCTTCACGCGCCGCCAACGCCACGGCCTGCGCATGGTTGCCGGAAGAAACCGCGAGGACCCCGCGCTTCTTTTCGTCGTCAGAGAGCGAAAGGATCTTGTTAGTAGCACCGCGGGCTTTGAACGCGCCGGCGCGTTGCAGGTTTTCGCATTTGAAAAAGACTTCGCAACCTGCGACTTCGTTGAAGGAACGCGATGTCATCACGGGCGTGTGATGGACCCGCCCGGCGATTCGTTCAGCAGCTTGTTTGATTAGATCGAGTGTCAGCATCGTGTCAGAACCACCTGCGGTAGCGGGTGGTTGAACTTAAAAGCCACCGTGGCGAACCGCGCAGATTAACCCGCCGCTACCGCAGCGGGTTCTGACTGGATTTCCATCTCAAATACTTCTGCAAACCGTTCGATGATCCGATCTTCGACTTCGCGCAATTCAAGTTCTCGTCCAAGCAACTCTTTGATCGAGGTCACAGGCTCACCTTCACAAGCAATGATCAGATCGAAGTAACTCAGGTCAGTATTCACGTTCAGCGCAAACCCATGCGTCGTCACCCAACGGGCAATGTGCACGCCGATGGCTGCGACTTTGCCGCTCGTGGTATGCACGCCGGTCAAACCAGGAATGCGAAACCCTTCGATTCCAAAATCCGCCGTCGCGCGAATGAGCACTTCTTCCAGGTCGCGCACATAACGATGCACGTCCTCGCGATCAGGACTCAAGTTGATAATTGGATAGCCGACCACCTGCCCCAGGCCGTGATACGTCACTTTCCCCCCGCGATTCGTTTCGAATACGCTGACTCCGCGCGCTTGCAACACTTCGTCAGCCGCAATGACGGCGCCGGGCGCTGACCGCCGCCCCATCGTCAGCACGTGCGGATGCTCGAGTAGCAGTAAAGTGTCCGGCTGCTCGCCGGCCAACACGGCGCGCTCAGTTTGCTTTTGAATATCGAGCGCCGTGCCGTAGTCGACGCGGCCGAGTTGTTCCACTTTGAGAGTTCGCCGTTGGCTCATTCGCGGAGTAGAATCGCGATTGTATCAGTACTGCACTTAACGTGACGACCGGAGGAAACATGAAGAGATTCACCATTATCGCCGCTGCTTTTTTATTTCTGCTTCCTGCGAGCGCTTGGGGCCAGTCGCGCTCGCGCACGACAAAGCGGAGCACGCCCGCCAAGACGACCACGCCTGCAGTGGACCCTGCGGCCGTCGCGGCCCGCGCTGAGGCCGCCAACAAAGTCGCGAACCAGGTTAAAAACCTGAGCGCGTTTCTCTATCTGTTGGGCGGGGTCGCGAAAGGCATCGAACAAATCGATATCACATCAAAGAACGACACATCGTCACCGGTGGTGAAACAAAATGAGCAGAACAAGATAAAGCTGCGATCGACGTTCACCGATTTTCGTGTGGGACTCGACGCACTCGAAGTTTATTTTCGCAGCACGCCTGGTTTGCAAGGCTATTACGTGAAGCTGGCTGGTTCGGCATCAGGCGCCGCTGACGCCGAAGCCTTGGCAAACCAGGGCCAATTCGATCGCGCGGGACGCGCGCTACTCGGCGTCGTGAATCGGCTCACCGATGTGCTCGTGATCATGCCCTAAGCATTTGATTCCCCTCTCCCCAAGCGGAGAGGTCAGGGGAGAGGTTGGCCGTCGCCTAACCCGACCCCTTACTCCCCACCCGCGGGGAGGGTAAAGATTCCAATAAAAAGATGCTTGCCAAACTTTCTCTGTTCTTCGCTTGCCTTGGGCTGAGTGCTGGCACTTCGGTTCTTGCGCAGCCCATCAAAAGTTCTCAACTCAGTTTGACGCAAAGCCAGGCCTCACACTTCGCGCAACTGGCCTTGAAGTGTGTACGCAAAGAGTATCCGAACAAGCTCGACCACACGATGAATGATGGGGAGGAAGTGCGCAGTCCGAAGACGTTGCACCCGGCGTTCTACGGTTGTTTCGATTGGCATTCGACCGTGCACGGCCACTGGATGCTGGTGCATCTGCTGAAGACCTTTCCGAGCCTGCCTGAGGCGCGCGCGATTCGTGACGCCCTGGATGCGAATCTCACGGATAAGAACATCGCGGGCGAAGTCGCTTATCTGAAGCAGGCGAATCGCGCGTCGTTCGAGCGCACATATGGTTGGGCGTGGTTGTTGAAGCTGGCGGAAGAGCTGCGCGGTTGGAATGACGAAGATGGCAAGCGTTGGGCAAAGAGTCTTCAGTCCCTCGCAGATGGTTTCGTCGAGAAGTACCTGGCGTTTCGTCCGGAGCAGAACTATCCGATTCGCACGGGCGTGCACCCGAATACGGCATTCGGTTTGGCGTTTGCGCTCGATTATGCGCGTGCGGTCGGCGATAAGAAGCTGGAAGCGCTGATTGCTGAACGCAGCCGCACTTATTTCGGTGGCGACGTGAACTATCCCGGAG
>JBKPPE010000154.1:0-11030 GCA_046733375.1 Acidobacteriota bacterium
ATCGTTGGCGTCATGCCGCCCGGGTTCGATTATCCGACTCAGACCGAAATCTGGTTTCCTTTACGAGTAGATCCTGCCAAAGAGCAGCGTTTCAATCGTTTTCTTAATGTGGTTGGTCGTCTCAAACCGGGTGTCGATATTAAACAGGCTCAATCGGAGATGACGGTCATCAATGAAAGGCTGGCTCAGAGTTATGTTGAATCCAACCGTGGATGGAATGTCAAACTAGCAAACCTGCAAGATCGACTTGTCGGTAATCTACGTCCCTCCCTGTTGATTCTCCTGGGCGCGGTCACCCTGGTCTTGTTGATCGCGTGTGCAAATATAGCGAACTTACAACTCGCGCGCGCGACTTACCGGCAGAGAGAGATCGCCGTGCGCACAGCTCTGGGCGCAAGCAGGGTTCGCATCGTTCGACAACTGCTCACGGAGAATGTGCTGCTTTCGATATTGAGCGGAGCATTGGGACTTGTGCTGAGCGTCTGGTTAACCAGACTCCTCGTTTCTATTAGCCCGCCAAATAGTCCCCGATTTGAAGAGATCGGTATGGACGCAAGAGTTTTCGGTTTTGCTTTCGCCGTCGCCTTCGTAACTGGAGTCGTTTTTGGCCTGGTACCGGCGATTCAAAGTTCGAAGATCGATCTCAACGAAACTCTCAAGGAGAGTTGCCGGTCCGGATCTCCGGGGGGACGCAACCGCATTTGCAGCGCGTTAATGGTTTCCGAAATTGCGCTTTCATTCATGTTGCTTGTGGGCGCCGGATTGCTAATTAAGAGTTTCATTCACTTACGCGAAGTGAATCCGGGCTTCAATCCTTCGCACATGCTCGCAATGCGTGTCTCGCTTCCCGCCGGCAAGTACCAGCAGGGAGAACCACGCGTGCAGGTCTACCAGCAGGTTCTTGAACGAATCAGCAGCTTGCCCGGAGTCGCGTCGGCAGGCGCAGTCTTAAGTTTGCCGCTTCGCGGAGATACCTTCAATCTCGGCCGCGGATATGTGCGGGAAGGAGATCCGGCGACATCTGAGGCCGAAGGCAACGCTAACTTTCTTGCGGTGACACCGACGTACTTCGACACGATGCAAATACCACTTAAAGCAGGACGCCGGTTCGATGAGCGCGATACCAACGATAAGGACAAGGTCGTCATCGTCAACGAAACCATGGCTCGTAAACTTTGGCCTGGCGAGAGTCCCGTTGGTCGAAAAATTTGGGTTTGGCACGATGAGAAGTTTCATCGCGAAATCGTCGGTGTGGTCGGCGACACACGTATGTATCTCGATAACGAAGCGGAATCCCAGATGTACGTACCTTTTGCCCAGGACGCAGGTTGGGGAAGCCTTTCCGTTGTCGTAAGGACCAACGGTGAGCCGACTGCGCTAGCCGGCGCCGTCCGCAACCAGATAAAAACAGTCGATAAGGGGATGGTGATTTACAACCTCCAGACATTGGATGACCTTGTCGCGGTAGCGGCGGCGCCGCGCCGGACCCCAATGTTGCTGCTCAGTTCTTTTGCGGGTGTGGCGATGCTGCTTGCAATGCTCGGAATCTATGGCGTGACGGCTTATTACGTAACCCAACGTACTCGCGAGATAGGTGTGCGGATTGCGCTGGGCGCGCAGATGAGAGACGTGCTCAAGCTGGTTCTAACACGCGGAGTTGTCTTCGCGTTGGTAGGGATCGCTGTCGGGGTTGCGGGCGCATTTGGTCTGACACGATACCTCACGACACTGCTCTTTGGAGTGCAACCCATCGACCTGATGACGTTCGTATTGGTCGCGGCGATATTGATTGTCGTGGCGTTGTTGGCGTGTGTAATACCGGCGCGAAGGGCGGCAAAGGTCGATCCTTTGGTGGCACTACGTTACGAATAGTTTTTGAGGAGATCTCATGGTCGGGAAGGGTGGCTTGCCCCCGCTCCTTCTAAAAAATCCAGGCGGGGGACAAGCCCACCTGCCTAACTGTGAGGTATTCCTGGTCGCCGTTTTCGTGGGAACGAATAATTGTGGACCGCTTATTAATTGACCTTCGAAATGGGCTGGGCTCGTTGCGGCGGCCGGGTCTTTCTTCAGTCGCGGTCTTGACCCTCGCATTTGCGATTGGCGCCGGAACAACAATCGTCACCATTGTCCACCTTTTGTCTCTTCCAAACTCGAGAGCAATTGCATTGAGCGCCTTTGCTCAGGCGGCGAAGGAAGGTGGCGATGAGCCGAGCAGTAGCGGCTGGGATAACTTCTCCTTTTCCGCGCATACGTTCGTGCACCCTCAGAACGCTCATGTCTCCGCTGGTCGCACGACTGCCGCGCGTCTCAAGAAACGAAACAAGGTAGTGGAATCGGGCACGCAGCTGGCGCGGGCAAAGGAATCCAAGAGTCACAGACTAACCACAAAATACCAAAGGGAAAAAGGAAGCGGTTATGGACAACTTAATCAAAGACATCCGTTTTGCGCTTCGAAGTTTATTACGACGCCCAGGCTTCACGGCGATCGCGCTACTGACGTTGGCGCTCGGCATCGGAATCAATGCGGCTCTGTTCTCCGTTGTTAACGGCGTGCTCCTTAATCCGCTGCCCTTTCCTCACCCTGAACAGTTAGTGGTGATGGATCAGAGCAAGCCGAACTTCGAGACCGGTGCGATTCCTTATCCGAATTTTCTGGACCTGCGAAAAGAGAACCAGACCTTTGCGGCGATGTCGATCTTCCGCAGCGCGGCGTTTAGTTTGATCGGCGCGGGCGAGCCGGAACGCGTCAACGGACGTTATGTGTCCGCAGGTTTTTGTTCTGTGTTTGGTATTACGCCGGTAGTGGGACGCGGCTTTCTTCCGCATGAAGACGAGCCCGGAGTTACGCCGACGGTTTTGATCAGTCACGATCTTTGGCAGCGGAAGTTCGCAGGAAGTCCTGATGTCATTACGCGGACTATTACACTTGACGATAGATCGTATTACGTCATCGGGGTATTGCCCGCCGACTTTAAATTTTTTCAGACTGGCGATGTCTTTGTGCCAATCGGTCAGTTAAACGCCCCCGCGCTCAAACGTCGCGGTGCGGGCATGGGCCTGCACGGCATTGGCCGCCTTAAGCCCGGTGTGACTGTCGAGCAGGGAAGAGCCGACCTCAATCGAATCTATCAGAACCTGGCGGTCGCCTACCCCGGAACCAATAAAGGCAACAGCGCGTACGTCGCGCCACTGAAGCGGCGAGTAGTTGGCCAGATTGGGCCAATCTTATGGATGCTGCTCGGCGCAGTTGGTTTTGTGCTGCTCATTGCCTGCGTTAACGTCGGCAACTTGATGCTGGCGCGTGCGTCGGGCCGCGCACGTGAATTCGCGATTCGCGCCGCGTTAGGTGCGGGCTGGTGGAGATTGATGCGCCAATCTCTGACCGAGACTCTGTTGCTGTCCCTGGGCGGTGGCGCCCTCGGTTTGTTCGTCGCGTATTGGGGAACTCATGCCGCCCTGAGCCTGCTCCCCTCAACCTTGCCGCGCGCCCAAGAGGTGCGGATCGATTATCGCGTATTGCTTTTCGCGCTGGGCATTTCGTTGTTGAGCGGTGTACTGGCGGGTCTCGCGCCGGCGCTACGAAGTTCGAAGTCGCGGTTTTCGAACGCCCTAAAAAAAAGCGGCCGGGGCAACATCGGCGCGCGCAGCCGCGCGCAAGCTATTTTGGTGGGGGCCGAAGTAGCGTTGGCAGTCGTACTGCTCATCGGCGCCGGCCTGATGATTCGCAGTATCCGCGCACTTTGGAATATCGACCCAGGATTTCGCTCTGACAATCTTCTGACCTTTGGCTTGAGCCTGGCGCCCTCAGCTCGCAACGATAAGCCAGACGCTATTCGCGCGAATCTGCGACAAGTTAGCGATTCAATTAATTCGCTGCCCGGCGTTTCTGCCGCGTCGTTTCAGTCCGGGGCTTTCCCGATCCTGGATGAAGACGACACCCTCTTTTGGATCGAAGGTGAACCGAAGCCAACTATTGGAAGTGACATGCATTCGACGCTGACCTCGGCAGTGGAGCCGAACTATCTCGCGGCCATGGGAATTCCTTTGAAGCAGGGCCGCTTTTTTGACAACCACGATGACGAACACGCTCCGTGGGTGATTGTGGTTGACGAAGTGTTTGCCAACAAGTTTTTCCCCAACGGCGATGCCATCGGCAAACGGATTCGCCAGGGAGATGATAATCCGCAGACGATTGTCGGTGTCGTGGGCCACGTCAAGGTGTGGGGACTGGATTCGGACGATACACAGCCATTGCGCGCCCAGATGTACGAGCCCCTAAGACAGTTTCCTGATCAGGGGGTAGCGCAATTTGCGACCGAGGTGCGTGTCGTGATTCGCACCGAGGGCTCGCAACTACCGATCGATTCAATTCGATCGCTGGTTAAGAGTCTTAATAGCCAGAACCTGGTTTACAACCCGCAGACAATGAACGAGACGCTCGCCGAATCCTTGTCCAGCCGTCGCTTTGCCATGCTGCTGCTCGATTCATTCGCGATTCTGGCGCTGCTGATGGCAAGTCTCGGTCTTTACGGCGTGATCTCATACTTGGTTGAAAGACGGACGCAGGAGTTGGGAATTCGCATCGCGCTGGGCGCGCAGAGTCGAAATGTCTTGCGCCTCGTGCTCGGTGACGGGCTCAAAATGACTGTAATCGGAGTCGCGGTGGGCTTGCTTGCTGCGTTTGGTATGACACGTTTGTTGACGGGAATGGTTTACGGAGTCAGCACCACCGATCCGGCAACCTTCGCTGCGATTGCGGGGTTGCAGATTGTGGTTGCGTTGTTGGCTTGTTATCTGCCGGCGCGGCGCGCAACTAAAGTCGATCCGTTGACGGCTTTGCGATACGAGTGACCTTTTCCGAGGAGCATGCGAATGAACAGAGCCTGGCAAGATTTATCGTACGCGGCACGCAGTTTGGTGGGCCGTCCGGCATTTGCCTTTGCCTGCATCGTTTCGCTGTCACTGGGCATTGGGGCGAGCGTAGCGATCTTCAGCGTCGTCGACGCGCTGCTCCTGCGAGCATTGCCCTATCCAAATGCGGCCCGAGTGATTGAGCTGAAAGAGGTCAGTGCGAAAGGCACGCGCATGAATTTTGCCGAGCCCAACTTTACCGACGCGCAGGCCCGCAATCACAGTTGCGAAGCGATGGCCGTGTACAGCGGGGGCGGCACTGAAACCATGATGCAAACGGTGACCATCGCCGGCGCCGAACCGGTGCGCGCGCCAGTTTATGCAGTCTCCGCCGATTTCTTTCACGTCCTGGGTATCGAGCCGTTCATCGGCCGGACGTTCTCGGCCGAAGAACTCAAAGTCGGTGCACCCGCAGCGATGGTGAGTTACAGATTGTGGCAAAGATCTCTGGACAGCCGGACCGAGCTCCACGGCGCTACGTTGCGAATCGCAAATCTGAACTTTCCGGTCGTCGGCGTGTTACCCGCGAACATGGATTTCCCGAAAGGCGCCGATGTCTGGGTGCCACGCGAAATGTTTCCGCTCGAGACCTCGCGCACCGCTCACAATTGGAACGTCATTGCGAAACTGCGACCCGACGCGACGGTCGATAGTGCGCGCGCTGACCTGAGCGCAATCGGAAAGCAATTAAAGCTTGAGCAGGGGAAAGCCACGATGGCTGCGGATTTCGCCGTCGTACCGTTGCAAGACTATGTGGTCGGCAACGCGAAACGGGCGTTGTTCGCAATCCTGGGAGCCGTCGGGTTTCTCTTGCTGGTGGCGACGACAAACGTCGCGAATCTGCGGCTGGCGCAAATGTCGGCGCGACAGAAAGAGTTTGCCGTGCGCGCCGCGCTGGGCGCAGGTCGCTGGCGATTGGCGCAACAGTTCCTCACCGAAAATCTGTTGCTCGCCCTGCTGGGCAGCGCCGGCGGGGTCCTGCTTTCGTTTGCGGGCGTCGATCTGCTACTGAGATTGAATCAGGGCAACCTGCCGCGCGCCGACGAGATAACAGTCAGTCCCCGCGCTCTCCTCTTCGGATTGGCGCTCGCAATCACGATCGCGTTGTTGCTGGGCTTTATCTCAATCGCTCAATTTGCTCGTGGCGACGTGCACGACCGTTTGCAGGAATCGAGACGTGGGCAAACGGCAGGGGTGGCAAGCAGTCGCCTGCGAAGCTTCTTTGTCGTTGCCCAGGTGTGTATCACGTTGATTCTGCTTGTGGGTGCCGGTTTGTTGGCGCGAAGTTTCGTACAACTGCTACGCGTCGATCCGGGTTTTCGTCCCGAGAACACCATCGTGATGGATATGGCGTTGCCTATTTCAGACGATGCAGAGCAACAAAATCGAAATGCAATGTTCTACCAGCAACTGCTGGAACGGTTGGGAACACTTCCCGGCGTCATGGAGGTTGGGGGGATTAACGCGCTGCCGCTCACGGATACGGGTGCAGACGGAATTTTCCTGATTAACAACGATGCGACGCGTACGGGCAACGCTGATTACCGGCGCGCAAGTGCCGGCTATTTTGCGGCGATGGGTATTCCGCTGCTGCGTGGCCGCGTCTTTGATTCGCGGGACAAGCCCAAAGCGCCGCCTGCAGCCGTGATCAGTCAATCGCTGGCGCAGAAGTATTTCGCAGGCGTCGATCCTATCGGCCAGCGGATTCAATTTGGAAACATGGATGGAGACAAGCGGCTCCTCGAGATTGTTGGCGTCGTCGGCAATGTGCGGGAAGATTTGGAGACCACGCCGGCGCT
Organism: Acidobacteriota bacterium; assembly: GCA_046733375.1. Classification (GTDB taxonomy): domain Bacteria; phylum Acidobacteriota; class Blastocatellia; order Pyrinomonadales; family Pyrinomonadaceae; genus UBA11740. The sequence continues at coordinate 6,711 of JBKPPE010000154.1, forward strand.
GACGGTGTACGCCAATGCTTTTCAAAGACCGCAAGCCTCGTCGCTCTCGGTAGTAGTACGTGCGCAAACTACTCCGGCCGTGCTCGTGCCGGCAATGCGTGAAACTACAAAGTCACTTAATCCAGAAGTGCCGGCGGCCTTTCGCACGCTGCGCGATGTCTATTCGTCGTCTTTTGATGCGCGGCGGTTCAGCCTGGTGCTCTTCGCCACGTTTGCCGCAGTAACACTAACGTTGGCACTGCTCGGCCTGTATAGCCTGATCTCATACGCGGTCGCCCAGCGGACTCAGGAGATTGGAATTCGTCGCGCGCTAGGCGCGCAAGGTCGTGACATCCTGGCCCTGGTGCTACGCCGCGGAATGTCGCTCACGATCGTCGGCGTCACCTGTGGAATTGCCGGCGCGTTGGCACTGACGCGTCTCATGACAAGTTTGCTTTTCGGCATTACTGCTCGCGACCCGTTTACATTTCTGGGCGTCACATTGCTGCTTGCATTTGTCGCGCTATTGGCGTGTTTGGTGCCCGCGCGGCGCGCAATGAAAGTCGATCCACTGGTGGCGCTGAGATACGAATGATGAGCTGGGTACGCAGGCCTCCGGCCTGCTCCTCGGCAAGCTGGACAGAAGAGCTTGCTTACCCATGAAAGAGCAGCCGGACGACTGCGTACCCAGGAGGAATGATGGACACACTATTTAAAGATGTTCGTTACGCCATTCGCAGCTTGTTGAGTCGACCGGCGTTCGCCGCCGTCGCGATCATCACGCTGGCGCTCGGAATTGGTGCCAACACGGCAATCTTCAGCGTCATTAACGCGATCCTGTTGCGACCGCTCAGCTACGAACAGCCTGAGCGCCTGGTGACCTTTCAGTCGAACCAATCGGCACCTGACTTAGCCGACGTCATCGCTGCCAGCCACACGTTTTCAAAAATTGGCGGCGAGGTGCTGGCGCCGCTCGCTTATACGGCAGGCACTGAGCCGGTGCAGATTCAAGTGGGGCAGGTAACCGGTGGCTATTTCGAAACTCTCGGCGTTAACGCCGCGCGCGGTCGCTACATTACTGCGGATGACGACAAGAATGGTGGCCCGTTTGTAGTCGTCCTTAGCCATGCATTGTGGCAACGTCAATTCGCCGGCGATCAGAACATCGTTGGCAAGACCATTCCATTGAGCGGTAACTCGTACACCGTGATCGGCGTGATGCCGCCTGGGTTCAAATCGCCGCGCGAAAATAGCGAGGCGTGGACGCCGGTGCGCATTTCAAACCCGGTGGCCGCGAATTTTCGTGGCGTTCATTTTCTGCGGACGTATGGACGGCTGGCGGCGGGCGTTACGTTGGAACAAGCCAGCGCCGAAATGCGGCTTATCGACCAACAACTGGCGCAGCAATATCCGGCCGAGAACAAAAATCGGACGACGGCACTTATTGCTTTGCAGGAAAGAATTGTCGGCCAATCGCGTAGCGCGCTGCTCGTGCTGTTTGCGGCAGTGAGTCTGGTGTTGCTCATCGCTTGTGCGAATTTTGCAAACCTGCTGCTCGCGCGTGGCGCTGAACGCGGACGTGAAATCGTAATCCGCACAGCGCTCGGCGCCGGTCGCTGGCGAATCGTGCGGCAGCTTCTGACTGAGAGCATTCTGATCGCCATCCTGGGCGGTGCCATTGGTGTTCTCTTTGCGTGGTGGGGGACGAACCTGCTCATCGCTCTGAAACCGGAGAATCTTCCGCGACTCGACGAGATCGGTGTGGACTTGCGCGTGTTTGGCTTCACCCTCGGAGTTTCGCTCTTCACGGGATTGATCTTTGGATTGTTGCCGGCGTGGAGTGCTTCGCGTGCCGCGGTTAACACGGGCCTGAAGGAAGGCGGCCGCAGCGCAACTGCTTCGCGATCGCAACAAAGACTGCGCAACGCTTTCGTGGTCGGCGAGCTGGCAGTTGCCCTCGTCTTATTGGTGGGCGCCGGGCTGCTGGTAAAGACGTTCTGGAGACTGCGAAATGTTGAGCCGGGATTCAATCCGAATCATCTTCTCACCATGCGTGTGGAGCTGCCGGAAACTCGTTACAAGGAAGTCGAACCGCAAACTCGTTTTCGCACGCAGGCACTCGCCAACATCAATTCGCTTCCGCGCACGCAAGGCGCGATGGTCAGCGAATTGCCGTTGAGCGGTGACGCACTTGATCATGATTTCCTTATCGAAGGTCGTCCGCCTATCGCGGCCGGTGACGAACCAAGTCTCGAAACGCGCAGCGTCATGGGCGATTATTTTCACGTGATGCAAATCCCCTTGAAGAGCGGCAGAGACTTTCAATCGCACGATTTTGATCCCAACGCGCCACTTGTGGGAATCGTCAACGACGAAATGGTGAGGCAATATTTTCCCAACGAGACTCCGCTGGGCAAGCGCGTGCGGTGGGCGCGCAATCCGACGGTGCAGTGGATCGAGATCGTCGGGGTTGTCGCGAACGTCAAGCATTTCGGGCTCGATTTACCCGAACAGCCGGCGCTCTATTCACCGTACACTCAGATCAATCCCTGGAAGCGTTGGATGACGTTTGCTGTTCGCACCCAGGCCGACCCCGCCGCCATGGCGCAGGTGGTTAAGGAACAAATCTGGAAAGTTGACGCGCAGCTGCCCATCACCCGGGTGCAGACAATGCATGAAGTGGCGGCAGCGTCATTTGACGCGCGCCGCTTCAACATGCTGTTGCTGACCTTGTTCGCCGGTTTGGCGCTGGTGCTCGCGGCCGTAGGCGTTTACGGCGTGATGTCTTATGCCGTCACTCAACGAACGCATGAAATCGGAATTCGCATGGCGCTGGGAGCGCAAGTCGGGAATGTGATGCGGCTGGTTATGAAGAGCGGCTTGGTAATCGCGATGGTGGGTGTCGCGATCGGCTTGGCCGGGGCATTTGCGTTGACGCGTCTGATGCGCACGCTTCTGTTTGCGGTCGAACCGACTGACAAAGCCACTTTTGCCGGCGTCTCAATCTGTCTTCTCTTAATCGCGCTCGCAGCCTGTTACATTCCGGCGCGACGCGCAACCAAGGTCGATCCACTCCTCGCGTTGAGGTACGAATAAGGAGCAAGAAAATGGGAACACTGTGGCAGGACATTCGATACGGTATCCGGATGCTCGCTAAGTCACCCAGCGTCAGCGTGGTCGCGACGATCGCGCTAGCGCTCGGCATCGGCGCGAATACGGCAATCTTCAGTGTCGTCAACGCGGTGCTGTTGCGGCCCTTGCCCTTTCCGAATTCCGACGCGCTGATGTCGGTCTTCGAAACGGACGCCGTGCGGGGAAAGATCACATATTCCTATCCAAACTTTTTTGACCTGCGCGATCAGAACCACGTGTTCGAGCACGTGGCTGCTTTTCACGACAGCGACTTTATTCTGACCAACCGTGGCGAGCCGGTGCGTTTGGAAGGTGGAGTCGTAACCTCCGATCTTTTCTCAGTCCTGGGTGTGGCGCCTATGCTGGGGCGAACGTTCGCGCCCGAAGAAGATAAACCCAACACCACGCGCGTTGTCGTATTAAGCGAGCGCCTCTTTGCCGGCCGTTTCAATTCAGATCGAAGCGTCCTTAATCAAACCATCACTCTCAACGGCCAGCTGTTCACGATCATCGGCGTCATGCCGCGCGGCTTTGAGTTTCCGATTCAGAATGAGCCGCTTGACCTGTGGACCACAATCGCGGGCGACGCCGCGGGACAGTCACCGATCACTGCGCAAAGAGGCGCGCACTTTCTGCGCGTGATTGGGCGGCTCAAACCCGGTGTGAGCGAGTCACAGGCGCAGGCTGAGGCGACGGCAATCGCGGCCAGACTTGAAAAGCAATATCCCGACAATAACACTCGCAGAGGGCTTCGCGTTGAGTCCACGTTGAAAGCGCTGGTTGGCGATATTCGGCCGGCGCTTTTGATCCTGCTCGGCGCCGTCGCGTGCGTATTACTGATCGCTTGCGCGAACGTCGCTAACCTGCTGCTCGCGCGCGCGATGACGCGTCACAAGGAGATGGCCGTGCGTTCGGCGCTCGGCGCCAGCCGCTTGCGGGTCGTACGCCAGTTATTGACTGAAAGCGTGTTGCTTTCAATTACCGGGGGGCTGCTGGGATTGGGGCTGGCGGTGTGGTGGTCAGATCTGCTGATCGCGCTCGGCAAGAAAGGTATTCCGCGCGCTATGCAAGTCGGGCTCGATTGGCGCGTCCTCGGATTCACTTTCGGCGTTTCGTTGTTAACAGGTTTGGTGTTCGGCCTCGTGCCGGCACTGCATCTTTCAAAGACTGAATTGACGGAATCGTTGAAGGAAGGGCGCGGCGCCGGGA
>JBKPPE010000155.1:0-11290 GCA_046733375.1 Acidobacteriota bacterium
GGCAAGATGCTCGCCAGCGGCAGTTACGACAAGACGGTTAAGGTGTGGGACGTGGCCGGTGGCCAGCTGTTGCGTACCCTCAGGCACACACACTGGATCAACTCAGTAGTTTTTAGCCCAGATGGCAAGACGCTCGCCACCACGAGCGCTGACAAGATAGTCTGGCTTTGGGACGTGCCGAGTGGGAACCTCACACAGTCTTACGAAAGTGTTGACGCGCGTACCGCTGCTGCCGTCTCTGCCGTCGTACCTGACTTTTACCGGTTGGGCCGATATGAGCTCACCACCGCCGCCGGGAATTGGCAGGTCAAAGTTGGCGACAACGGCCGGCTCGATCTCAACGAGATACGGTCAGGCGAACTCCGCGCCTCGCTGATCGCGCTCGATGAGCGGGACTGGCTCGTCGTTACGCCTGACGGGCTGTTCGACGGCTCTCCGGGTGCGTGGAGAAAGGTCGTTTGGCGTCTGGAAAACAACACATTCAAGTTTGCGCCTGTCGAAGCTTTCTTCAAGGAGTTTTACAGTCCGCGACTACTGCAAGAGATCATGGAGGGCAAGAGGGTGCAGCGGCCGGCTAAGAATCTGTCCGAAGTTGATATCCGTCAACCCAGCGTGTCCATCACCAGCGTTGATGCGCAAGCCGTTACGGAAAATGGACTCGGAACGCCTCTCATGCTCGAAAGCGCCGTCTCGAAACGCAGCATTGGAGTTTCGATACAAGTTACGGACAACAATGATCAGTCGCGTTTCAGTCATCCGGCAACGAGCGGCGCGACTGACTTGCGCTTGTTCCGAAACGGCTCGCTGGTCAAACTCTGGCCCGGGGACGTCTTTGATAAGCGAGGCGGATGCGAGCAGATTGCGGCCAACGCCAAAGAACCTCGTCGCGCGATTTGCAAGGCAACAATCAAGGCGGTTGCCGATGACAACAAACTCACCGCGTATGCGTTCAATCACGAAAACGTTAAGAGCAATGATGCGGAGTTGATCGTAACCGGCGCGGATAGTTTGAAGCGGCAAGGGACGGCTTACATTGTCGCTGTTGGAATCAACGAATACGCCAATCAGCAATATGATTTGAAGTATGCGGTTGCAGATGCCGAGGACTTTGCGGCCGAAGTCAGACGTCAGCAGGAATCGCTGAAGCGTTATGCAAAGGTCGAAGTAACGTCATTGACCAACGCGCAGGCGACGAAAGCGAACATCGCTGAGAAGCTTGCTGACCTCGCAAAGCAAGTGCAACCGGAAGACGCCGTGATCCTTTTCTTCGCGGGTCACGGCACGGCGCAGGGCAATCAGTTCTATCTGATTCCGCATGATCTCGGTTACGACGGCCCGCGCGACAATCTGACCGAAGTTGGTCTGCAAAAGATTCTGGCGCACAGCGTCTCAGATCGTGAGTTGGAGAAGTTATTCCAAGGGATTGACGCCGGTCGGCTGGTGCTGGTAATTGACGCGTGCAATTCCGGACAAGCGCTGGAAGCAGAAGAGAAACGTCGCGGCCCGATGAATTCAAAAGGCCTGGCGCAGCTTGCTTACGAAAAAGGTATGTATGTGTTGACTGCGGCGCAGAGTTACCAGGCGGCGCAGGAAGCGGCAAGGTTTGGCCATGGGTTTCTGACTTACGCGCTGGTCGAAGAGGGGTTGAGACAGGGCGCTGCTGATCGCGAACCAAAAAACGGTTCGATTGATATTCGTGAGTGGCTGAACTTCGCGACTGACGAAGTGCCGAAGATCCAGGAGAACAATTCGCGCGAGGCGCTGCGCGGTCGCGGACGATATGTCATATTTGTCGGCGATGGACGCGAAGTGGGAATTCCGAAAACAGCAGCCGATCTGCGCGACAACGTCCAGCGTCCGCGGGTTTTCTATCGACGCGAATTAGAGAACTATCCGCTGGTAGTTGGAATGCCCGGCGCGACTCGTCAGTAAAGCCCTACGACAGTCGGCGTCTCGGCGTCAGCAAAACGTATTTATGCGAAATCTTCTGAACTCATCGGTTCGATTTACACTCATGTTCGCACTTGCCGCCGGCGTTCTCTTTACCTCAGGCTCGGCTCAAGCCCAAGGCGGATCGGCGCAAGTTACGCCGTCGCCCTCGCGCGATCGCCAAGCTCCACAAAAAGACGACCCATTAAAATCGTATCTGCCGCGCGAAGCTTCCATTCGTTTGCCGCAAGTTTACGCGATTCGCGGCGGGATCGAGGCCAGCGTCCCTTCCCACCTTTCAAAAGGCGAAACCGAATATCGGGCCGGCCGGAACGCCGCGGCGGTCCCGGAATTGAGGCAAGCGGTCAAAGAATCGCCCGAGTCGTATGATTCACACTATCTTCTCGCGCTCACACTTACTGAGACTGGAGCGTTGAAAGAAGCGATCGAGGAATTCAAAAAAGCGATCGCTCTGGCGACTAACGATGATTCAAAGATCGTTGCCAATTACAACATGGGAAACGCCTATTTTGATCTCGGTGATCATCAAAACGCCGCAGACGCTTATCAGAGTTCGCTGAAAATTGACCCAACCCTGTCCAAGGTCCACAACAATCTCGGCCTCTCGCTTGTGGGAATGAAACGCACCTCCTACGCTGCAGCTGAATTCAAAAGGGCGACTGACCTCAAGCCTCAGTACGCAGAAGCTCACTACAATCTCGGGGTTGCGTATCTCCAACTTGGGAAAAAAGCTGAAGCCGAACGAGAGAGTCAGACGTTGGCAGGCGTCAATCGCGAGTTAGCTCAAAAGCTGAAAAAACTCATTAACCCGTAGGGGCCTTCGAGTTACAAGGTATGTGGCTTGCCAATCTCTCAGCCACGATGACGCGAATCATCGCCGGTCTAATCTTGTGCATCGCGGTAATGCTCGTCATTAGTGGCTCGCGTTCTCGCTCGGCATCTCATTCGCAAAACCGTGAGTCGACTCGCAACAATCTACGACTGGTAGTGCAGCTCGGACATGGTCGCGAGGGCGTGACGTCTGCCGTTTTCTCAGCCCATGGATCCCTGATAGTGACCGGAAGCTACGACGGGACGGCAATCGTCTGGGACACGAGCACCGGTGAGGAATTGCGACGCTTTGTTGGTCACCGCGACTGCGTCAACGCCGTGGCAGTTTCGCCGAATGACAGGTTCGTGCTGACAGGAGCCGGACAAGTTACAGAGTCGAACGATAACTCAGCGCGACTGTGGGATCCTGCCAACGGCGCAGAGTTAAGGCGATTCGACGGCCATACCTCTGGAATTCTGTCGGTCGCATTCTCGCACGACGGCCGACGGATCTTGACCGGTGGCTATGATCACACGGCGCGGCTTTGGGATCTGCAAAGTGGACGTGAACTAAAGAAGTTTGAGGTAGGCAAGAACTCGTGGGTTACCACCGTAGCATTTGCGCCGGATGGCCAGCACGTTGCCTTAGGTCAAACGCTGGGGTTCGCATCGCTCTGGAGTTTGGAGACTGGTCAGAAGATTTCTGAATTTCGGACTGATGAGACAGGTGTGTCGGATGTTAAATCCCTTGCGTTCTCATCTGACGGCAAATTCCTGGCGACGGCCGGAGATGCAGACTTAGATGCGCACATCTTCGAAGTTCAAACCGCCCGGGAACATCTAAAGCTGGTTGGCCATACCGGCATCGTGAACGCCATTGCATTTTCTGCGGACGGAAAATTTGTTCTGACAGGCAGTGGAAGATATGGCGAGACGAATGATCCCTCAGTACGTTTGTGGGACGCCGTCACCGGTCGTGAACTGCGGCGGTTCAACTCGCATAAAGACGAAATAAGTTCAGTGGCGTTCTCGCCGGACGGACGCAACGCACTGAGCGGCAGTCTGGATAGCTCAGCGATACTGTGGAACCTCACCGACGGCCAGGAGATCCGACGCTACGTCGGCTTCGCGCCGGCCCTCGAGGCGATGGCGATCTCACCTAACGGGGAATACTTCCTAACCGGCGGTGCAGACAGCCGCGCGCGTTTGTGGAGTAGTGCTTCGGGAAGTGTCGAGGACACCTTTGGTTCACCGGGCGAAGATAAAATCGGCGCGGTTGCTTTTTCACCGAACGGCCAAACAGTGCTGACCGGAAGTTCGGATGGCACGGCCAAATTGTGGGACCTTGCAAGCGCGCGCCAGATTAAGCAGTTCCGTGGACCTCCGTTAAAGGACGCGGGGACGGACACAGGAAAAGTGTGGAGTGTCAACGCCGTCGCTTTTTCGCCAGACGGCCGTACCGTCGCGACGGGTAGCGGCGATCAAACGATTCGCATTTGGAACATCGCAACCGGCCAAATGATGACTCAATTTGGCGAGATGTATTCGTTAAAGGGCGTCTCTTCTGAATCTCTGCCACCGATTCCAATTATCGTCACATCGATTGCGTTTTCTCCTGACGGTGCACAGCTCGCGGTCGCGCGCGCTTTTGAGGACCGCGTGCGCATATGGAATGTCGCGTCCGGAAAAGAATTAAAGTCGATTGTCGATCCCGAGCTTAGCGGCACCGGTATCATAGATTCCGTCACCTTCTCTCCCGATGGCCGTCTGCTGGCTACAGCCAGTGAAAAACATACGAAGCTTTGGGATGTCCTGACGGGAAAACAACTTAAGAGTATTTCTGCCAACGGCAGTGCCCTCATGTTTTCCAGCGATGGTGAGAAGCTCTTGATTGGCGAAGATGGTTTCGCGACTGTTTGGAGCGTCGCGACTGGTAAGCAGGTGCAGAAATTTGCCGTAGGCGGCCGGGTCGTTTCCGTCGCATTCACAAATGAAGGCCGGAACGCTGTCATAGGCTCGGCGGAGGGCGCCACTGTTGTCTTCGACTTCTCAACTGGGCGCGAACTGTGTCGACTCATTTCACTCGAGGCCGACACGTGGGTAGTAATCACTCCCGAGGGGCGATTCGATACCAACAATCTCGAAGCGATTCGCGGCCTTCATTGGGTAGTCGCGGACACGCCCTTCAAAGCGCTGCCCATCGAAATATTCATGCGCGACTATTACGAGCCGAGACTTCTGCCGCGGCTATTGAAATGCACAACCGACAAGAACTGCGACCAAGAATTCAAGCCGGTGCGCGATCTGACCTCTTTGAATCGCACGCAGCCCAAGGTGACCATCACAAGCGTCGAGCGTGATCCGAGTGCGGCGGACATCGTCAACGTCACCGTCAATGTCGCGGACACAACTAATGAGACGCAGCGTAGCTTAAGCGGGGAACCTCTTCGTTCCGGCGCTTACGACCTGCGCCTTTTTCGCGACGGACAGCTCGTTAGTTACGAGCCAGCCCACGACGGCGAACTAGCTTTATCAGCAGGGAAAGGCAGTTTTACCTTCGCGGTTCGGCTGGGCCGTAACAAATGTCTTCACAGCGCGGATTCTGAGCGATGCCATGGCGGAAAGATGCTCGTCCAGTTCTCGGCTTACGCGTTCAATCGCGACCGGGTAAAGAGTGATACGGCACGGGCGACATATGAGTCGCCTGCAGCACCTCGCGTCCTCGATGGCTCCGGAACAAACTCGAATTCAGCTCGCGCTTACATTATTTCGATTGGGGTCAATGCTTACGAAAACTCTGATTGGAATTTGAAGTACGCCGCAAATGATGCGCGCGAAATTCAAAAGACAGTGACCGGAAAACTTATGGAGTCCGGTCAATTCGCAGAGGTTGTACCGGTTTCACTAATCTCTGATTATGCGGTGAGCAACAAACAGACCGTCGTCACTGCAAAGGCTGCAACCAAACACAATATTCAATCAGTCATGGATCTGCTTGCGGGAAGACGTGTCGATGCCGAAACCGTGAAGATGATTCCGAACGGAGACAAATTGCGGAAAGCTTCTCCTGATGATTTGGTGATCATCTCGTTTTCCAGCCACGGCTATGCCGATGCAAAAGGAAATTTCTTTTTCATTCCATACGACGTTGGCGAAGGAACAAAGCGCGAAATAACCACTGAGCTGCTTCAGCACTGTATTTCGAGCGATGAGCTGGGGCTGTGGCTCCGCGATGTGGATGCAGGAGATATTGTGATGATCGTTGATGCGTGTCATTCGGCCGCGTCGGTTCAAGGCGAGGGATTCAAACCCGGACCGATGGGCAGCCGCGGCTTGGGTCAATTGTCATACGACAAAGGCATGCGCATCCTGACTTCCACGCAAAGCGACGATGTCGCACTCGAAACGGATGTCACGCGGCAAGGGCTGTTGAGCTTTGCGCTGACGAGCGAAGGCCTTGGGCAAGGCGCAGCGGACTTTAAACCAAAGGACCAGACAATTACTCTCGCGGAATGGCTCGAGTATGGCGCCACACGCGTGCCCAAGTTGTATCAGGAGATCCAGAAACAATATCAGTCGGTCGTGCTGAACGAGCTCAAGGACATCAGCCTGGGCGCGAATGGACGCGCACGAATGATTGTTTTCTCGCGCGACGGCAAAGACAGTTCCTTTAAAAAAGCTGGCCGACAGCAACCGTCGTTGTTTGATTTTACGCGCAGCAAAAACCAGATCGTGCTGGCAAAAACTCACTAAACTCCGACGCCGTCCCGTTACTTCCAATCTCCCAACACCACAAACGGAGCCCAAAAATAAGGATGCGCGAAACGTGGATCGTGCATCACGGCGAGTTGGGCGCGGCGTAAACTCTCGGCCTTTGATTTTCCGGCCGCGAGTTCTTTGTAGAACTCCTGCATCGTCTGCTTCGTCGAAACGTCGTTAACGCTCCACAAAGAAGCGATGACCGTTGGCGCGCCGGCTTTCGCGAATGCGCGCGACAGGCTGCTGTAAACCGCGCTCGGATCGAATCCGCCGAGGTTCGTCTCGCATGCCGACAAGGTCACCAGACGCGTGCCGTCAAAAGAGAGTTTGTAGTTGTCTTCGACGATGTCTTTGACGGACAAACGGCCGGGATCGCCGGCGAGCAACAGATAGCTTTCTTTCGGATCCATGCTGTTGATGAAGCCGTGCGTCGCAAAGTGAATGTAAGAACTCCCCGCGGTCGATTGCACGACAAACGCGACGGTTGCATCTTTGCCGGTGACCACGCTCGCGTTCTGAAACATCTTGCCAAGTGTTGAGACCTCTTCGGTGGCCGCGGGCAAGCTGCCATCCGGATTCCCCAGGGCGACGAATGGCCGAATCGGTTGCGAGCCATTGGCTTTGCTGGCAGATCCAACCGCGTTCAGGAGATCAGCAGACGCGAGATATGCAAATCGTTTTTGTTCGATCAGAAAACTGAGCGAGCCGTCAGGCGTCGCGCGCCCGAGCGCATGAATCGGCAGGTAGTAAAGCTCCGCAGCCGGAACGAGAATCAGCGTGTCGGCTCGGTCAACTTCGGCCTGTGCCGGCGCGATTAGCACATCGTACAGACGCAAGGTCGCTTCTTTTATCGGCGCGATGTTCGTTTTGAAATCCGGCTTGCCATCATCTTTCCACAAGTCGCCTCGCGCCGAACGTTCCACCACGCCAGGTTCGCTCGCGCTGTCCAGACTCTCACGATACTTAATCACCAGCTGCGCCAGATTTTCGCGCTTAATGGGGACGGTCCGAATCGCCGGCTCGGTGTCGCGCGTCACGACGAAAATGTACAGCTCGTTGTCAGTCGGAAAATATTCGAGCAGCAGAGTTTTGTCCGGAAGGCTTTTTCGGATCTTAACCAGATCGGTTGGGTTAACCGCGACGAGGCTCGCGTACGAAGGGTTCGCGCGCTTGATGTTGTCCACGGCGCTGAGATAGTTCGCCTGGGCTCGCTCCAGCTTCGCGCGCGCCGCGGCAGTCTTCGCCTGATCGCGACTAGCTTCCGGTTTTGCTAATTCGACTTCGAGTTCGCGTTCGGCAACCCGCAGCGCATCGCTTTGCTTCCTTACCTGTTCGATCAGCGCCGCGACATTTGGATCGTTCGCTTTGACATTCGCGCCTGCCAGCGCGTCAACCAGCGATTTAGATTTTGCGCGCTCGAGATACGCGAGCGCTTCCGCGGCGCGGCCTTTTTTGATCAGTAATTTGATCAGGTGATCATAGAGATCACGATTGCCGCGACTCGCGTTGAAAGTTTCTGAACTGACGTTAGCCGATAACGATCCGACGAGGGTCTCAATAATGCCAACGCCTTCGACGTAGGCGGCCAGAGCTTCATCGTCGCGACCCTGGCGCTCCAAAGCCAGTCCGAGACTATCCAACGTGTAGGCGACATGACCGCGCAAACCCAGGGCGCGCCAGATTGCCAGGGCTTCGCGCAAATGCTGTTCGGACAATTTCAGCGCGGGCCCGCCAAGATCGCTTTCAGTCCGGCCAAGCGTCCGCAAAATCGCTGCTGTCTGCGATCGTTGACCGAGGGGCCGCGCGATCTTGAGCGCGTCCTCGGCAAACTGTTTCGACTCGGCGAGCTTGCCTTCGTCGCGCCACAGTGCGCTTTTGAACGCCAACATGGTGGCGATACCCCATCCTTCATTTTTTCTGACGAACTCAGCCAGCGCCGCTTCGATGGCCGGTTCGGCCGCCGTGTAGTTGCCGCGCTCGCGTTCGATACGCGCCAGCGCCACATACGTGCCCGAGAGCGAAAATGCGCCGCCCACCAGGCTGCTACTCAACACATTTGCTTCCTCGTATGCCTTGACCGCGCTGTCGAGATCGTTTTCGTCTTCAAACAGGGCGGCGCGATAGCTGAGCGCCTGAGCGCGACCCGCATTGACACTCATGGCGGCAAGGTCGAATCGTTGCTGCTCATCTTTGTCGACAACGAAGCCAGTCTGGCGACGGTGCGTGACCACGTCGATTGGCTTGATTTCAGTCTTCCCGCGGGAACTGATCCAGTTCAGCAGTTCCGTTTCATCGGGCGCACCGGCGGCATAGAGTCGTGGCACTTCATCGAGGATCGCCTGATATTCCTGATCCGCTTCGCGATAGTTACCGCGACGCGCGACAATCTTCGCAATCATTGTCCTCGCATCGAACGCCTTGTTCGCGCGATTGAATAGATCGATGTAGTTCATCTGCTGAAGCAGCGGCCGCAAATCTTCACGTGCCGGCGCGAGATCGTAAATCGGAGGCAGGACGCCTGGCGTCGTCTGCTCGATCGCCTTACGGTATTGCGTGACGGCTTCGTTCCAGTCGTCGGCATCGTCGGCGATCTTGGCTAGCAGAAAATAAGTTTCGTAGATCCAGCGATGACGTGGGTCCTTGAGCCGCAGCGCCAGCGACTCCTCAGCAATGGTGCGGGCCTTGGCGTAATCGCCGGCGTTGCGATAGGCATTCGCCACCTGCTCCAGACCGTGCGCGATCTTGTCTTCGTCACCACCACGTCGCGCCAGCTCCAGACGCTGTTCGGCAATACGCGCAATCTCAGGTAGATCGTCGCGGGCCGTAGCAAGACTGTCGAGATACGTCAACATGCCGTCGATGTAACTTTCCAAAGTGCCGGCCGCGATACGCCTATATCCTTCGTCGTTGCTCGCGTTGATTCGCGCCTGCATCGATGCAGTCGTATCCGCGATGTTCTTTTCAATCTGCGCTTTTTCTACTTTGTAGTTTTCGTCCTGAAGACGTTCCGCGCGGACGTACCACTCGCCCGCTTCAACGTGGCGGCCCAGCGCTGCCAACGCGCCGCCAAGTTGCGTCTGCAAATTCGCGAGCTGTTTCGATTCTTTCAGGCGCCCATCTTCGTTCGTCGTTTCTTTCAGAACTTGCGCTTGTTCTTCGACTGAGGCGGCGAGCGCCGTGTGCACGGCCGCTTTGTCCCCAGTATTGCGGGCGACCGTCGCCAGCATCGACAGCGCGTTAACTCGCCAACGACGCAGCCCGGGCATTGCCTTGCCCAAGTCAGCCGCGCGCGCAAATTGTGTCGCCGCATCTTTCCAGTTTTCCGCGGCGTACGCTGCGTACGCGCGAATGAACGCAACTTGAAACAGCGCGACCGGATGTTCCCACTTCACAGAGATTGGTTCGGCGCGCTCTAGTGGCTGCGCGATTTCGTCCAGACGCTTTTCGCGCAACGCGTAGACGGCCAATGAAAATGAAAAGCTGGCCGAAGCCAGCTCCATTTCATTCGCGTTCGCAAGTTCCAGCGCGCGCTCAGCCAGTTCGCGCGGTGTGCCGGGTGGCGCGTCCTTCCCGGGATCTTTTTCAGCGCCCCGCAGCTGGCCTACCTGTGCCAGGTAAAGCATCTGCTCGACAGGTTCGCCTGTCGCGGTGAAACCGACGCCCAACTTTTTCTCTTGCGACCATTGCTCAAAATGATTTTCCAGCGCGCGAGTTTTGTCGTCGACATCAACAAGCAGCTTACGCGCAGCCTCAGAGAACGGCAGCGTTGGGTTGTCGTAAAGTCTTGCCGTGGCGTTTTCAAAGAGCAGCTCCCGATAAAGCGCCCGCGTCGCTTCAGGGTTCTGTTTAATTAACGAGCGTGCACCTGCTTCATCACCCTTCATCAAAGCTGGCTTCAGTTTTTGCCACAACGGCAAAGGCGACGAGTTTTGTGACGAGTCCTTCTGCGTCTCCTCTTGCAGTTTTTGAATCAGTGAACTGTGGTAAGCCTTCGCGGCGGCGTCGTCTGGATTGTTCGTGATAAGTTCAGTGGCGATGCGCAGTGCGTCATACCACACGCCGTACTCTTCAAAGATGCGCGCTTGCGCGAGACGATCAGCTGCTGTCTTTGGCGCGGTCAGCGTAGCTTTCTGAAGCGCGGCTCTTACTTGTGCGGCGTCTTCGCCGGCCAGCACAAAGAACGTCGCGATTGGTCCCTGCCTGCGTTCCAGAATCCCGGCGGTCGAAACACGCCACGAATAGAGTTGACCTGGCGTCAGCGCGGGTGCATCAGCGGGATAGGAAAGTTGCGCAGCACTTCTGACGTCCGTTTCGTAAACGATTGCGGCTGCCGAGTCTGCTCCAGCGCGCAGGGTGAAATGATAAAAGTATCCGCCGGGCGATGGCGCCCATGCGAAGAAGGGCCGCGCGTCGTACGCGAGACCTTCCGCAGGCGCGATCGGTTTCAATGGGCCACGGGTCGCCCCCGCTGCGATCAAACGTGAAGATGCATCGCGATTTCCTTGTTCGAATCCGCGTGATCCGGTCGGCGGCTTAGGAAGCGGACGACGTGGCTTATTGTCCTGAGCGACTAATTGAAAACTCGCGCCTACAAGCACGACAAGCGATAACATCAGGCAACGGATGAGGGCGATTCTTTTCACGGCAAGTTCCTTGTTCTGACTGAGCTGGTCGGGAAGCCTATTATTGTCATGAGCGCGCGAAAGCACAACCGCAGATCAAAAATCTCGGTGTCTCTATGTGATCTTAAGGTCTCTGTGGTGAGCTGATC
>JBKPPE010000156.1:0-4008 GCA_046733375.1 Acidobacteriota bacterium
GCGCCAAGCTCTTAAGAGAAGCAGAAGTTTGCACAGCAAGAACGCAATGTAAATTCCCACGATGGCGACGGCCGCACGCGAAGACAGGCTTACCGAGTTCCCGGAAAAAACTGGACGTTTTGCTGCGCGGCCAGTCGAGGTTACCGCATCAACACTAGCGGCATCATCAGCCACCTCGACGTCCGGCGTCAGGATGCGAGTAATGACAACGGGTCTTGAAGCGACGGACGGATCTACTGAGTTGCGCAGCGTGATCGCCTTCCGTGCCGTGCTCGCGCTGAGAATCGGAAGCGTCAGGCAAACGAACAACGTGATGATCCATAACGTGTGCCTATACTGCGCCGCGATGCCCCGCAACAACCAATCGGCAAACATCGCAAACGCGACAATCAGCGCGACCTGCCAAATCGCGTTCAGCAGAAATGTGAGCAAGGCTTGAGTCAGAAGTCTCATTTCTTCTCTCCGCGGTTTTCCTCGATCAATTGCTGCAACCGCGCCAGCTTTTTGGGCGTCAGATGCTTTGTCTCTACCAGGCTCATCACCAGACTTTCAGCCGACCCGCCAAACAGACGATCGATGATGTCGCCAATGTGCTGCCGCGTCACATGGCTGCGACTGACCACCGGCGTGTAAAAGTACGCCCGGTCCTTCAACGCCCGCTTCACCTTTCCCTTGCGATGCAGAATGTTGAGCATCGTCTGCACCGTGGTGTACGCCAGCGGTCGCTTTAACTTCTGCTGGACTGTCTGCACATTTGCCGTTCCTTCCTCCCACAGCACATGCATTATTTCCAGCTCGAGCGGCGTCAATTTTTCAGCTTTTGGACGCGACACTTATTCGTCTCCTAATGTTTTAGGAGCTTATACGCCCGGGACCAGGTGCTTGTCAACTAAATTGTTAGGAGTAGCTTTCTGCGGCGCTCGGCAGTATCAGAATTCAATGACGACGCCGGCCGACGGCACGATCGGGAGAACGCGATCGAGTTGGCCACTGGCGCGGCCACTGAAGTCGTAAAAATCGAAGCCGGCGTAGCGCACATTGTTATGGTTCAGCAGGTTAAGCACTTCCCCGGTAAGCGTGAGCTTCCATTTCGAAAACAGAAATGCTTTGCTCAGACGAACATCGAGGCGACTGTAAAGCGGCAGCCGCGTCTGATTGCGTTGGTTAATCAGAAAGTAACCGGCGCTGTCGCGGCCGAAGAAACCCGGCACCGGCTGGCCGCTGCCATACCGCCATTCAGTGCTGAAGTTCCAGGTGTCCGTAAAGCGATAATTTCCATAAACGTTCACCGTGTGACGCTGATCCGCGTCACTCGGAAAAGTTAGTCCGTCGCGCTCATTGGTCAATTTCGTGCGCGAGTATGCATACGAGATCCAACCGGAAAGTTTGTTCGCGCTGCGTCGCTGCACGGTTAACTCGATTCCGCGAGCATGTCCGCGCAGCAGATTGTCGAAAGGAAATCCCGAGAAGGTGACAAATCCACCACTGACCCGCGGCTCGTTCAGGCTGAACAACAGATTCGAGTCTTCGCGGTCATAAAACTCTGCGAGCACACGCACTCGGTCTCCAAACCGCCGCTCGATCCCAATGTTGTAGTGCGTGGCGCGTTCAGCGTTTACTCTCGGATTGCCGAGACGCCCGAACATCTGCTCGAAATCGGGGAATTGGTAGTAGCGACCGGCGCCGGCTCGCAATGTCCAATCTTTGTCGATAGACCAAGTGAACGATCCGCGCGGCGAAAACTTCGTTTCGCCGGTTGCGGTGCTGTGGTCGATGCGCACACCACCGGTTAACGCGATGCTGCTTCGCTCATTAGTCCAAGTGTCCTGGATGTAATAACCCTGTTCTGTGCCGCTTCTGTCGAAACTCCAAGAATCGACCGGCTGACCGGTGAAAAAATCGAACAGGAAAGTTGAGCTGCTTACGTTGAGTCGTCGCACATACAACCCCGCTTCAAAGTGATTCGATTTCCGTTGGAAGCTCAGGTCGCTGCGCACGCCGAATTGTGTGCGATCACTATCTTCCAAAGTCCGATCATCACGGTTCGTGTTTTTAAAGGTTGAGTGAAGAATAAAAACGCGAGTCTGCGCAAACGTATTGGACTGCGGAGTGAAGTTCCAAAGCCCGTTGACCATCAGGTTGCGCGTGTTGCCGCGGAACACCTGATTGAATCCAAGCAGATTGCGATCACGATTACGATCGAACACGAAATCACCAACGATGACTGACGCGCCCACCTGATGACGCGAATTTATGTCGTAAAGAAACTTTCCTTGCCCGTCAGCGAAACTGAGGACCGGTGGATTATTTGTATACTGAAACTCATCGTTGAATCGCCGCACCAGATAACCCAAATAGCTTTTGCGTGCGGCGAACAAGTAACTACCGCGCTTGTCGTCGAACGGTCCATCCACACTACCGCTCAGGCCGGTCAGAGCCGCCGCGACTCGTCCCGTTGGTTTCACGCGATTGCCATCACGCGTGTGAATGTCCAGTACCGCTGCCGTTCGATCGCCATAGTTTGACGGAAACGCGCCGCTTAGTAGCGAGAGCGAATCGACGGCATCGGCATTGATCAGCGACAACGAGCCGGTGTCCGGATATCCGCCTGCGATCGTGTGGACGAAGTTCTCCGTTAAAATTCCGTCGACATACAGACCAACATGATCGAAAGGCGCGCCTCGGACATTGAATTCGCTGCGATAATCGTCGTTGGTGGTTGCTCCCGGCAACGCTTGCGCCGCGCGAATTGGATCACCAATCAGCACGCTTGAAAGCTCCTGAAGCTCGCGTTTGTTTAGCATCTGTTCAGACGCGGCATTCGTCTGTGCACTTTCAAACGGAGTCGTGGTAATGGTGACCTTCTCAGTCAACGCGGCCGCGCCTTCGTTGAGAACGATCTGAAGTTCATTATCGCCGGGATTGAGAGTTACCGATTTCTTCACCAGACCAAACGTGACAGTGGTTATGTAAAGATCAACTTCGCCGACCGGCAAGTCGCTGAGGACGAATGCGCCTTTGTCATCAGTCGTGGTGCTGACATCGCTGCTGGTGACAATTACCTTCACCTTCGCCACCGGTTCGCCGGTACGCGCATCAACGACGCGACCGGTCAATCGCGCCGGGCTTTGAGACTGGGTTTGCGCGCGTGTTTCGCTCTGAACCTGCGCGCACGCGAACGCGAGCACTGAGAGAGTCAGGGCTCTCAGACAAAATCGGGGAATGTTCATGACCGCGCTCCTTCCGGATCAGTATCGGACGCGTCTTGGCTTACGAAATCCTAAAGCGAGAGAGTTTGAATAACCGGGCAGACCTGGGTTAATGCCCATTGGGATTAGACTGAATCGCGGGCATTTTACCGCAAATCGCGTGGGTCAACCAGATTTTTCCTGCACCAGGATTTGAAAAGAGGCGCCCATTCCATTGGGCAAAATCATTTCGCGGGCTCCGGCGCGCAGAGCCGCTTCCTCGGCTGGATTGAGGCGACTACTCAGCTGCTCGAGTTGTTCGATTATCCCCTCGCGCAACAAAAATTGGTCGAGTTGTTCATGCCGAATCGAACGCAAGCCTACGCGTTCGCCGGCCTCACGAAGCTGTGTCCAATCGATCGTGGTCGTTAAATCGCGGCGGCCGGGCTGCAGCAAGACGTCGCTCCCGATTTGATGGTGATAAGCGGCCCGCAGCGTTCCATACTGCCGATAAGGATCGGTGAGGATTGCCTCCCGCTCATCACCGTAATCGACAGTAATCACGAATCCGCAATCGATCAGTCGGGCCGCGCATGCGAGGTACACTTCGGCGTCCGGAGTGGTTTCCGCAATTTGTCCTTCGGCCAACTGCAGATGAATCCGTTCACAGTACTCTGCCACCCAAGGATCGAGTTGACCCTCACGCCACACGAATCGATTCTCCGCGTCGACACCGACGCACAACTCTCTCAATTCACTGTTGCGGCCGATGACTCGATGTACGGGGAAGGCGTCGATTAGCTCGTTGGAAAACAGGATG
>JBKPPE010000157.1:0-2023 GCA_046733375.1 Acidobacteriota bacterium
GGGGTGAGGGAGCGAAGCTTGGCGGCGAAGGAAGAGAAAGAAATAGTCTCTGTCTTTCGTTTGCTAGACCCTCTCCAAAAGGAGAGAGAAGAACAATCCAAAGCGGCGTCAAAGCCGCCGCACTCCAAATTACTTACGCGGCGGAACTGATCCGCTGATTTTCTTGCGTGTGGTTTCGCCCGTGTGCAGCACCGGAATCGCATCGTCAATGTTCGAATGCGGCCGCGGGATGACGTGAGTGGAAATGACTTCGCCGACTTTGCGCCCCGCCGCGGCGCCGGCATCGACCGCGGCCTTCACGGCGCCGACTTCGCCGCGCACGATCGCGGTCACGAGGCCGGCATCGATCTTTTCCCAGCCGACCAGCACAACATTGGCGGACTTAACCGCAGCATCAGCAGCTTCGATCATCGCGACGAGGCCACGACATTCAATCATTCCGAGCGCTTCACGTTCCATTCGATCGTTTCCTGTGGGCGCTAAGGTTAGTTGGTTTTGGCGCAGATTACCAGTTCTGATGATGAATGAAGTGGTGGCTTACATGCCTATCTTGATTGGTTCCCACAATGCAGCGAAAACCACTGGCATTGAGGCGTGGGAAAGTACCGAGTGCTCTGTAACGCTCACGCGCTCGCCGCGATTGCGGCAGGCTCTTCAATCAGGAGTGGCGCGGAATCGCGTGCTAGTTCATCAAGCAAAATATTTTGCCGCGAATAGACAAAGGCATCGCGCACTCTGAGTAGATCTGTGAGGTAGCCCTCGCGACGTTTCTCGATTTCGTCCGGATCCCACGGATTCGGTTTGTTGTCCGAGAATACGTAAGACAGGTCTTCAACTACACTTATCAATAACGCATTGCTGGCTTTGGTTATTCCGGCGAGTCTCTTCTTGTATTTCAACATTCCGGGAAGAGCCGGAAAGAGTCTCTCCATGACTGCCACCTCATTCCAGGCCCACTGAAGCTGAGTGGTCACCGCTTCCAAGCCATGAATCCAGCCGTTGACATTCAGCACCGTTGTCAGTCCGTTATGGAAATCCTCCAGCCGGGGATCGAGAAAATCATAATCAGGGTTGCACACGTCGCCCCGCAGCCGGCCCGTCCGCTCCAGCTCATCTTTGATCGGCGTGCCGTCATAGGGCACCATGCGGCAAAAAGTTACCGGAAGGCATCCATCGGCAAGGATGGTTTTCAGGAAATTCAAATTATCACGCACAGACTCGAAGGTGCTTGACGGATCCAGCAGCATGAAACCGTATTCAAACATGAGGCCGATACTCTTCAAGAGATTCACGGCGCTGATGTTCTGATCGACGGTAATTTGTTTGTGGAGCGTATCCAGCCCTTCCTCGCTACCGGATTCCAACCCCATATAAACCAGATACAGTCCGGCGTCGCGCATCCTGATGAAGAGCTCGCGATCGACGGCATCGGCGCGGCAGTTAATTTTCCAGATCACCTTTCCTGGCAATTTATGCCGATGTAGTTCGTCCACGAACTCGCCGGCCCAGCGTCGCCATACGGTTCCGAACAGCGGGAAATCGTCGTCCTGAAAAAGAAAGATCCTCACGCCTCGATCTTCGTAAAGCATGCGCATCTCTCGCACAACTTCAGAAGGCTTGCGGGTGCGCACTATCTTCCCCGGAGCGGCGCGATAAAATGTGTGAATCGAACAGAACGAGCACGTGCGTGCGCAACCGCGGCTGGCAATGATCGGCATTATGTTTCGTCCGAGCATCACTTGCGGCTCGTAATTGCGCTCGGGAAATGGCAACTCGTCAAGGTCCTCGACGAGGGCACGGGCTGGGGTTGCTATTACCTGCTCATTCTCGGAATAAGCTATTCCATGAACACCACGCCAGTCACTGCCGGTGCTGATCGCATCAACCAACTCGACCAGCGTCGTCTCACCTTCAAAGCGAACTACGCTATCAAGCTCCGGGACGAGTTCAAGAGTTTGTTGGTAACTCAGACTGGGGAAGTGGCCCCCCATCGTGAAGTGGCAATCGATGCCCACTGCGCGCA
>JBKPPE010000158.1:0-7238 GCA_046733375.1 Acidobacteriota bacterium
CCTGCGAGGTGTACTCGACCGACTGCATCGAGACGCAAAGGGCTAAAGGCGGCCTCCACGCGATAATTCGCATCTTGCTTGTTGACCTGCGATCTTTAATCGCAAAACAATATCAACCATCGCAGGAGGAGTTTCGATGAGAATGTGCACGCGGACCCTCGCCATCGGCTTTGCGATCTTAGTGCTTGCGTTAACAAGTAAGACTACGATCCAGGCCCAGAAGCGGATCGAAGATCACTTCGCAAACGTCAATGGTCTCAGGCTGCATTATCTGAGCTCCGGGAAGGGCGACCCAGTAATTCTGCTGCACGGCTATGCCGAGAACAGTCATATGTGGCGGCCATTGATGGCTCAATTGGCAAACACTCACACAGTGATTGCGCCGGACCTCCGCGGCTTCGGCCAATCGTCCAAGCCGATGACCGGCTATGACAAGAAGACGATGGCCCAGGATATTCATGCTTTGGCCCAATCGCTCGGCTATCAACACGAAGTCGTGGTCGGCCATGACATCGGATTAATGGTCGCGTACGCCTTTGCCGCGCAATTCTCAAACGAAGTCGACCGGATTGTTTTGATGGACGCATTTCTTCCCGGTGTCGGTGACTGGAAAACTGTTTGGCTATTAAGAGATCTCTGGCACTTTCACTTTTACGGCGAAACGCCGCTCAAGCTGGTTGCCGGACGCGAAAGGATCTACTTTGAGCATTTCTGGAATGATTTCGCGGCCGACCCAAAGCACTCGGTGCCCGAAGCGGACCGACAGTTTTATGCCCGTTCGTATGCACAACCCGGCGCGATGCGCGCGGGTTTCGAAGTCTTCCGCAACTTTGAACAAGACGCAAAGGATTTCGCACAATTCGCTGAAACGAAACTGACCATGCCGATGTTGGTACTGACTGGGGAAAAGGCTTCGGGACAGTTCTTGGTTGATCAGGCCCGTCTGGTTGATTCAAACGTCGACGGAGTTGTCATCAAAGGCAAGGGCCATTGGCTGATGGAGGAAGCGCCGAGTGAGGTGATTCCGCGGCTCGTCGCGTTCATCAACAAGTCTTAGTAATCCGAAGGAAGACAGATGGAAGAAGCTTTTCACGCTACGGTTAACCGCTTGCGTGAAGTTCGTTTTAAGTTATTGCAGCTTCATCAGACGCTGCTTGAGATCGAACGGAAGAGCTACGAGCGAATCCACGGCCGCGTAAACAGCGGAGAGCTTTTGCAGCTTGTTATAAATCACCGGCAGTTTGCCTGGCTGCGAATTATTTCTGCTTTAGTAGTACAAATTGACGAGATGCTGGATGCTGATGAACCGGCTAGCGTCGCGGACATGATTAACTTAATCACCTCAGCTCGCCAGCTTTTCGCGGATTCTGAGAATCAAGAACTCCGGCGGAAGTATCATGCAGCGCTACAGCAGGAACCGGAAGTTGTGATGGCTCATTCGGCGTTGATGACGTTGCTTCGATCAAAAGATTAACCGACCAGACAATATGACGGACAAACCAGACGCCACGGAGACTCCATCGCCACCGCAGGGAAGTACTCCCAGCGAGATGTTTCCCGTCCTGACCTCCTCCCAACAAGCTCGCGTCCTCGCACACGGCCAACGTCGCAACGTGGAACAGGGTGAGATCGTTGTCGAGCTTAATGAGCGCATAACCAAAATCTTCGTTGTAGTCAGTGGGCAGCTGCAAATACTCCAGGTCTCGAACAATCAGGAACAGGTCGTCGCCATTTGCAATCCCGGCATGTTCACCGGCGAGTTAAATGTGCTCTCGGGCCGTCGTGGGCTCGTCCGCATACGCGCCGCAGAAAAATCAGAACTCATCGAAATCGAGCGCGAAGCGTTGCAGGCCCTCGTCGAGACTGACAGCGAACTCAGTGATATCACTCTGCGAGCTTTCATCCTACGTCGACTGGAATTAATTGCGCGCGAGGTTGGTGACATTGTCTTGATTGGCTCCAGCCATTCGCTTGATATTCTTCGCATCAAAGAGTTTCTGACTCGCAATTACCAACCCTATTCCTACATCGATCTCGAGCGTGATGCCGAGGTTCAGGAAATGCTCGATCGCTTTTCTCTTTCGATCGACGACCTGCCGGTTCTGATCTGTCGCGGCAGCGCTGTATTGCGCAATCCCACCAATAAGGAAATCACCGGCTGCCTCGGATTCAATGAAGGAATTGATCAAGCGCATGTCCGCGACCTGATCATCGTTGGCGCGGGGCCAGCAGGATTAGCAGCGGCTGTATATGCTGGATCTGAGGGGCTTGATGTTTTGGTGCTCGAATCAAGTGCACCCGGCGGTCAGGCCGGAGCCAGTTCAAAAATAGAAAATTATCTTGGTTTTCCTACCGGTATATCCGGACACGAGCTGGCCGGCCGCGCATATGCGCAGGCGCAAAAGTTCGGCGTGGAGATGCTGATTGCTAAGGACGCGAAGGGGCTGGCTTGTCATCGCCGGCCTTACACCGTCCTGATTGGAGATGGACAGAGCGTTCCTACCCGGACGGTAATGATCGCTTCAGGCGCCCAATACCGCAGACTCCAACTGAAAAATCTTTTGAAGTTTGAAGGCGCTGGCGTCTATTACGGGGCCACGCATCTGGAAGCGCAGTTGTGTGACGGTAAAGAAGTAATTGTCGTGGGCGGCGGCAACTCTGCCGGTCAGGCGGCAGTCTTTCTGGCGCAAACGACTAGACGAGTGTATATGCTGGTTCGATCTGAGGGACTGGCTGGAACGATGTCACGGTACCTGATCAGGCGCATCGAAGAGACCCCGAATATAGAACTTCATACCAACACTGAAGTGTTTGCGCTGGAAGGAAACGATCACCTTGAGCGCGTAACCTGGCGAGATAATCAAACGGCACAGAACGAATCACACAAGATTGCCTATCTCTTTTCAATGACCGGCGCGGTGCCGAATTCCGCATGGCTCGAAGGTTGTGTAGCTTGCGATCATGAGGGTTTTATTAAAACCGGATCAGATCTCACGACGGAAGACCTGGCAAAAGCAAACTGGCCTCTCAAACGTCCGCCCTATCTCCTCGAAACCAGTCTGCCCGGTGTGTTTGCAGTTGGAGATATTCGCGGCGGCAACGTGAAACGAGTCGCATCTGCCGTTGGTGAAGGTTCGATTGCGGTGTCGTTTGTGCACCAGGTGCTCGCAGAATAGAGGAGAAATATGGCTGAAGAGACTTGTTCACATCTAAACGCCATCACTGAGATTAAGCGGCCGACGCGTCGGGAATGCGAGGAGTGCATCAAAATCGGAGCAAGCTGGGTCCATCTGCGAACTTGTCAAACGTGCGGTGTGACCCTTTGTTGTGATGACTCACCAAATCACCACGCAACTAAGCACGCACACGCGAGCCGACATCCGGTGATTGCTTCGGCGGAACCGGGAGAGCGATGGTTATATTGCTATCCTGACGATGCGTTTGCGGAGTACTAGGTTTTGCGAAGTTGATTGCGCGCCCACACCTGAACGAACGCGATAAATTCGTTATCGAATCTCATGTACGTTGCGCAAATATCCCGGAGAAGTATTGCCGCTTAGCATAAAACACAATTAACCACAGGATTGTTACTGCGGCTGCCAATGCCGCGCCACTATGATTCAGGAACACGTGATAACAAATGATGTTCACGATTACGGGTCCAAGCAGCACCAGCGCCAGAGGCACGAACCGGTTTGCAAGCAACAACAGACCGCCGGCGATCTGCAGGACGGCGACGACCCAATAATAATGAGAAAGGAACAGCGCGCCGATGAACTGCCCAGCCAGTCCCGTGGGCATCGGCCCCATGCTAAGAAAATTTAAGAAACCATTGAGCCCGAACACAACAAAGATCATCCCAAGTAAAAGGCGCGCGATCAATGCTACGATTTTCATTTCAACTTACCTCCTGACCCAACTACTTTCATTTTTCTGATTACCCGCGTCGTTAATACTTCAATCAAGAATTAATCGCCCCCACGCGCCCCTCACGATAGTCCTCAAACGCCTGATGAATTTCTGCCTCGGTGTTCATCACGAAGGGGCCGTAGCGCGCGATTGGTTCGTTCAAAGGCACACCAGCGATTAACAACACGTCCAGCGCGGCTTTCGCGGATGCCGGATTCTCGATTCTCACTTCGTCGCCGTCCGGAGCGAACATCACCATCTGTCCATCACCGGCATTCTCGCCTTCCACTCCAAACAATCCCGCTCCATCAACTACGTAAGCAAAGGTGTTGTAGTAGCGCGGCACTTGTTGCGTCGCCACGCCTCCCGGCTTGAGCCGGTAATGCAGGTAAATGATCGGCGTGCGCGTCTCAATGACGGCTTTCTCACCCATCGCTTCGCCGGCGATGACGCTCACCGAGACCAATCCGTCGGCTGAAGTTGCTTTAGGGATCTTCGCGCTGGGAATTTCCTGGTATCGAGGCCTAACCATCTTGTCCCGCTGCGGCAGGTTCACCCAAAGCTGGAATCCGTGCATGCGCCCGCCAGTGCGCTGAAACTCCGCTGAAGGCATCTCGGCGTGAACTACACCGCCGCCGGCAGTCATCCATTGCACGTCACCTGATCTAAGCCGTCCCGTGCGTCCACTGGAGTCTTTGTGCTCCATCTCACCCGACAGCATGTAAGTCACAGTTTCGAATCCGCGATGCGGATGATCGGGCGCGCCCTTCGCTTCACCGGGCGCAACTTCCATCGGCCCCATCTCGTCCAGAAGCAAGAACGGATCGAAATCGGAGAATGATGCTTTCGGAAACGGCCGCCGCACCAGAAAGCCACCTCCTTCCAACGTCTCAATACTGTTCACTATTCCCGCGACTGTCCGCCCTCTGTTTGCTTGCTTCTCTTCAGCTCTCAATGCTTCTTTCACCATCGACATAAATCTCACCTCTCTAAAACTCGTATTTCGTTTCAAATTACGCAGCGTCCTCTTCCCGCTGCGCTGCCGCCTTGTAACCGATCTTTTTCAGAAGGCTGATAAGCGTCGTGCGTTCCGCTCTTGTCAGCGACGAAGCCGCGAGCCTTTCCATATCAGCGGCGTGCCCCGCATAAATACGCGTGATTAGCTTCTTGCCCTCCGCCGTTAAGTGAACGATCCGCGCGCGTCGATCCGTGCCGTGCGCGCGCCGCTCAACCAATCGCCTCTTTTCCAGGCGGTCAACGGCCACTGTGATCGAGCCACTCGTCAGAAGGATCTTCTTTCCGATTTCGTTTACTGGAAGTGGCCCTTTGTGCAGGAGGGCTTCGAGGACCGCGAAATCACTACCGCACATCTCCAAATCCGTAATGCTCTTTTCCGCGTACGCCTCGACCGCCCGCGCCGCCTTCCACAACACGAGGAAGACATGAACACCGCTGCCACCCGATAATGACTTAAGCTTGGCCATCCCAGCTTTGCCTTCCAACCTCTGTACCTTGATGTCAAGATACTTTAACTGGAGATATGTGTCAAGTTGGCAAGTTCAGGAATACCAACGGCATCGGCGGCAAGCAGCGCAATTACATCGCCCGGCTGATATAGCGGGGCATTTACTCCGTATACCGCGGGTATGAACGGTTGGGTGCCGATGGTGCGGACGATCCTCGCTTTTTGACGATCGTAAGTTTCTGACATTTGCCCTCGATTGAGCGTCGCAGAACGGGATTAATCGCTGGACGAAAGTGCGTCAGGCATCTCCCGTATTTCCAGAACCATTTCGAAGAAAACAGTTCGAAGACACTGTCAGTTTTGACAGTTTCGCATTGCTGCAAATGGAATAGCGTAGGCGTGTTCTGGACGATCGGTACGCGGCGGACAAGGGCGTCGGCGCGCTCGCGGCATTCGCTATTGCGGCTTCCGAAGAGAACGGACGCGGCCACCTGGTGATCACGGCACCGACCGGCGGTTCCGCCGGCGTTATGCCGTCGCTGGTCTTCGGGCTCCTGGAGGTCCGGAGGGTCGATAGACAGAAGGTCCGTGACGGTATGCTCGCCGTCTTGGGAGTTGGCTACCTTTGCAAGCACCATGCGACGCTGTCGGCGGCAGAGGGGGCTGCTAGGCAGAGACAGGCGTCGCTTCGTCGATGGCTGCGGCCTTGATCGCTACTGCGTACGATGCCGAATCCAAGGTGGTTGAGAATGCTGCCGAATCGGCTCTGGAGCATCACCTGGGCATGACCTGCGACCCGGTCGCTGGTTACGTGCAGGTTCCGTGCATCGAGCGCTGCGCATTCGGCGCGGTCAAGGCCTGGACCGCTTTCGCGATCGCCAGCAACGAGATCGCATCTCGACACCGCGTCGATTTCGACGCCACCGTGATGGCCTTGGCCCAAACGGCTAAAGACATGAACAGCAAGTACAAGGAAACCAGCGAGGCCGGCCTCGCCCAATCCGTAGTGCTTTGCTGATCGAATGGGACTCCTCGACGGACCTCGGGCTCGGGATCGTTCTAAGAGGAGCCACCATTGCTTCCTGGCGATGGCTCGCCAAGTCAGGGGAAACTTCCCGGCTTGGTGAGTTGTCGCCATTCTATTACTTCGATCATTTCAGGGGCTTCGGGAGGGAGGCTTAACATGTCGATCCGCCGCGCATACATCAAGCTCTCAATCGCATTGGCGTCGATGTCAGTTGCGTTGTTCACGACTTCTGCCGCCGGACAGTCGCCCGCAACCACGTCAAACAGCACGGATAAGGGAATCGCCGTCGCTCAGGGACCCAAGCCGGGAAACTCAGAAAATAAAGTCACGGCTTCGGAACCGAAACCGCGCGGCAGCGACAACAACGCCGCGACTGAGAAGCCCAAGCGAGACGATCTGAAGGATGAAATCGATGCCGTGAAGGCTGAGAACGCTGCGGTCCGAGACCAACTTCGCAAGATGGAGGAGCAGCAGAAGATTCTGCTTGAATACGTGGAGCGTTTGCAGCGACGGCTTGACGGAAGCACGGCAACGGATCCGTCGCTCGCCGGCAAGCCAAGTGTATCGGCCATAACGGCAGACGCCTCGGTACCGACAGCGAATGCTGTGAACATCCCGGCGGGGACAAATCCAGCAGGTGCCACCGTACAGCCGGCAACCGCTGCCGCACCACAGCCAAACAACGAGCGTTACGGACAGGGGATCGTACTCGTGCAAACTCCCGACGACGCTAAAGTGCCTCTTCTGGTGAACTTCAACGTCAATACCCAACTCCGGTATCTCAATACCCTTAATAGCAAAGAAACGTTTACCGACCATCTGGGCGTGGTCCGCGAG
>JBKPPE010000159.1:0-7188 GCA_046733375.1 Acidobacteriota bacterium
CGCTGCATGTGAGGCGCTTTGGGACATCGACAACCGCACGCGCATCACGCAAATCGATCCGATGATCAATGTACTCCCCATGGATCCGCGCAATGCGGAACAGGTGCGCGCGGCCGAAGCTTACCGGTTGTCACAATTCGAAGCGTGGGACATGCTCGGTGGTCGGCTGAAGCCGGAACTTGGTGGCGCTGCGAAGTACCTGGACATCATCGGCGGGAACTACTACGTGCATAACCAATGGATTCTCGGCGCCGGTTTTATCGATCAGGACAATCCGCGTTATCGTCCGTTTCGGGAAATGATCAAGGAACTGTATGCTCGTTACCAGCGACCGTTCTTTATCGCTGAAACCGGAATTGAAGATGAGTTGCGTCCTACATGGTTTCGTTATGTTTGCACTGAAGCACGCGCCGCACTGACCGAGGGCGTTGAGCTCCAGGGCATTTGCCTGTATCCAATTGTGAATCATCCCGGCTGGGTCGACGATCGTCATTGTCACAACGGCCTCTGGGACTACCCGGACGACAACGGCGAACGCGAGATCTACCAACCGCTCGCCGATGAGTTACAGAATCAACGAAAACTTTTTCAGCCTTTGTTGGGTCCAAGAGAGAAAGATTAATGCGAGTGCTGGTGACAGGCGGCGCCGGTTACATCGGTAGCGTAGTTGTCGAAGAGCTTCTGAACGACGGCCACGAAGTCGTCGTCTATGACAATCTCGCGAAAGGCCATCGCGGCAGTGTCCCCTCGAACGCCAAATTCATTCAGAACGATTTGCTTGAGAGTCAGCATTTGACTGGTGCGCTGCGCGAAAATCAAATCGAAGCGGTGATTCACATGGCTGCTGACTCTTTGGTCGGTGAGTCGGTTCAGCAGCCGGAGAAATACTATCGCACCAACGTCATCGGAGGGCTTTCCCTGCTCGGCGCAATGCGCGAGGCCCGAGTGAAGCGACTGGTTTTTTCCTCGACCGCGGCAGTTTATGGTGAGCCGGAGAAGCAGCCGATCGAAGAGGACGACGCGACCGACCCCACGAATCCGTACGGCGAGACGAAACTCGCCTTCGAGCATGCCTTGCGTTGGTTCGAACAGGCCCATGAAATTCGTTACGCGTCGCTACGCTACTTCAACGCGGCCGGAGCGACGGAGCGCTGCGGCGAATGGCACGATCCCGAAACCCACCTGATTCCTTTGGTATTACAGGCGGCAAGCGGCGCTCGTTCGGAAGTGGCAGTTTTTGGCGACGATTATCCTACGCGCGACGGGACGTGCGTGCGCGATTACATTCACGTCGTAGATTTGGCGCGCGCTCACGTGCTCGCTCTGAAAATCCTGGACGAGCGGAGTGCCATTTACAATCTGGGTTGCGGCGGCGACGGTTACACGGTTCGCAACGTGATCAATGTCGCTGGCGAGGTCACAGGTCGAGAGATTCCGACAAAAATCGTCGCGCGTCGCGCGGGCGACCCGGCGGTCTTAATCGCGAGTTCGGATCGGATCAAGGCAGAGCTTGGGTGGACTCCCCGGTTTCAGGACTTGCGCAAAATCATCGGATCCGCGTGGCGGTGGGTACAGGCTCACCCTCGTGGTTATTCCAAATAGTTCTTCGCATCGCGTCATCATGACGCTGTTACGATGGTCGATCAGAAGCGGCTTATAGCGGATTTCACACGGCGTTATAGTTCGACGCCGCGGCTTTTCTCGGCGCCTGGGCGCGTCAATATTATTGGAGAACACACAGATTACAACGACGGGTTTGTCTTGCCGATGGCAATCGATCGCCGTACTTACGTTGCGATTGCCGCGCGAGAAGATCGCCGGGTGCGAGTCTGTTCGATCGCGCTGAACGACTCAACTGAGTTTGAACTTGATCAGCCCGAAGCTTTGCGCCGCCAGAAATGGGCAAACTACGCCGCAGGCGTTGCGTGGACGTTGCAAGCTCACGGCGTGCGTTTATCCGGCGCAGACTTAATAATTGATTCCGACGTTCCGATTGGCGCAGGTCTTTCGTCATCGGCGGCGCTGGAGGTTGCCATCGGAACAGCGCTCGCAACGATCTCGGGCGCTGCAATCGACGACCAAGAACTTTCGGTTATGGCCCAGGAGGCGGAACACAAATTCACCGGCGCAAATGTCGGCATCATGGATCAATTAGCGGCGACATCGGGACAGAAACAACATGCCATGCTGATCGATTGCCGGTCGCTCGAGGTGAAACAGATTCCACTCGCAACCTTGAGTGCCGCGATAGTTGTTTGCAACACAAACGTAAAGCATGAGCTTGCATCGTCAGCCTATAATCAAAGGCGCACCGAATGTGAACAAGGCGTTGAGTTGTTGCAGAAGTTCTTACCGGGAGTTCGTGCGCTGCGCGACGTAACCGTTGGCGATTTTGAAAAGTACCAAGACGAATTGCCAGAACCGATTGTCCGGCGATGCCGGCACGTGGTCACTGAAAATGAACGCACGTTGAAAGCTGCGGAAGCGCTCGCGTGTGGCGATCGTGAAATGCTCGGCCAGTTGATGTACCAGTCGCACGAATCGCTCAAAAGTGACTATGAAGTTAGTTGTCGCGAACTCGACACGATGGTTGAGATCGCCCGCCGCCAGGAAGGCACCCTCGGCGCGCGCATGACTGGTGGTGGCTTTGGCGGCTGCACGATCAATATTGTGCGCGACGACGCAGTCGAGAATTTCCGTCGTACTGTTACGGAAGAATATCGCGCCGCGACCGCAATTGAGCTGGAAATTTACGCGGTAAAAGCCGACGACGGCGCACGCGCGGAAATTGTGTCAGAACCCGGAGCGGTAGCGACGGGATCAAGAATCAACGTTGATGCATGATCCGGTTGCTACCGCTCGCGGTCCTGACACTTACCCCTGCTTTGAATTTTCTCCCGAAAACACTTAGCTAATGTCTGATCAAAATATTCCTCGGCCGGAATACCCTCGACCACAATTCGTTCGTGAACCGTGGCTCAATTTAAATGGCGAATGGGAATTCGCATTCGACGACGCCGATGAGGGCCTGACGGCTGGTTGGCACGATGGCCGTGAGTTGCCGCTGCGCATTACCGTGCCGTTTGCGTATCAGACCGAACTATCCGGCATCAATGACAAGTCGGTTCACGAGATCGTTTGGTATGCACGGAGCTTTGAGATTCCCGGTGATTGGCAGCAGTCTGACGTGCTACTGAACTTTGGCGCCGTCGATTATTCGTCGACTATTTGGATCAACGGACACGAAGTTGGTCATAACGAGGGAGGTCACGTTCCTTTTCAATTCGAAGTCGCCCCGTATTTGAACAGCGGTGTGAACCGCATGACGCTCCGGATCCAGGACCCGCAGGACCCGCACCAGCCGCGTGGCAAACAGTCGCACACAGGTTTGCCGTTCGGCATTGATTACTACAACACCACAGGAATTTGGCAGACCGTTTGGCTAGAGGCCGCGCCCGCAATTCGTGTCGAAGAGATTCAGATCGTTCCGCATGCTGACAGCAACATGGTGTACCTCGGGGTGTTTCTTCACGCTCCGTCGGCCGCGTGGCGCATTGAAGTTGAAGTTTTCGATCACGGGAAACTTGTGACGCGCGCGCAAGCGCACACGCCGGTGGCGACCGGTGAGTTTCTTCTGCGCATCCCGTACGCAAAACTGTGGTCGCCACACTCGCCGCATTTGTATGACTTGAGAATTCGACTTTACGACGACAAGGACGTGTTATGCGATGACGTAAAGTCGTACTTTGGCATTCGCAGCATCGAATTGCGCGATGGCCACATTCGCATCAACGGCGAGCCGATTTATCTGAAGATGGTGCTCGATCAAGGATACTTTCCGGGCGGCTATCTGACCGCTGCATCTGACGAAGCCCTTCAAACAGACATTGGATGGACAAAAATGCTGGGATTTAACGGCGCCCGGAAACACCAAAAGATTGAAGATCCGCGCTGGCTTTACTGGTGCGATCGACTCGGATTGCTGGTGTGGGAAGAGATGCCCAATGCGCGTGAATGGTCTTCGCACGCAGAAGAGTCGTTGTCGGCAGAATGGCAGCGTGCCGTGCGACGTGACTACAATCACCCGTCGATCATCGCGTGGGTTCCTGTGAACGAGAGCATGGGATTCCCCGGACTGGGGCAGGAGCACGCTGGGCAATATGCCTATCTCGAACGAATGGTGCGCGCAACGCGACGCCTCGATCCGACGCGACCGGTAGTCGACAACGACGGTTGGGAACACACTGACATCACCGATATCTGTGCGATTCACGACTACACGCCGAGTGCGTCGCAGTTGCGCGAGCGGTACAAAGAGAAGTTGGCCGGTGGCGAACTTCCGCTGAAAGTTTGGATTGGCGAGAAGCCTCTGTTCGCACGCGGATCTCAATACCGCGGTCAGCCGGTTGTGCTGTCTGAGGTAGGAGGGTTTCTCAACATTCCACCCGGGATTCCCGCATCCAAACGAGATCTGCTCTACAACTTCTATGCGTCATTTGATACTCCTGATGAATTACTTGCCAAATACCGCGACCTGATGGATGGCATCGCATCGATGAAATTTCTCGCGGGCTTTTGTTACACGCAACTGACCGACATTGAGCAGGAGATCAACGGATTGCTCACATTCGATCGACAGCCTAAGGTGCCGGCAGAGGCAATTGCGGAGATACACCGCGAAGTGTTCAAAGCGCTCGAAGCCGAGATGCGGAATCGATGAATGCGCTAATCTTTACAAGAAAACGTCACAATTGCGCTTCTACTTCTGTGTTAGCGTAGGCCTCCTGCAGGAATTTCCACGCGTTTCTGAATTTAAGTCCTCTAAGTCCCTGGAATTTCTGGTGTCGCAAAAAGAGCGCGACCGTAGGCACAACCTGGAGGTGGGTATGAAGAATGGCAATGGACAGCGGCTCGTCCTGGATCTAAGCGAGGTGGGTGCCGGTGATGTGGAATTGGTCGGCGGCAAGTGCGCCAGTCTGGGCGAACTGTTCTGCTGTCTTGCGCCGCGTGGGGTGCGCGCCGTTGATGGATTCGCGACGAGCAGCGACGCATATCGATTGCTGCTTGTTTCGAACGGTTTGGACGGCGCTCTTCGCGATTTGATGCGAGGTGTTGACTACAAAGACATCGACGCGTTGAGTCGGGCAGGCCATCAGGCACGGACGTTAATTCTCGAAGCCAAACTCCCAAGCGCGCTACGCGGCGAAATCATTGACGCGTACCACCGTTTGTGCGATCGCCTCGGTCGAGTTCCTGAAGTTGCCGTGCGATCGTCAGCCACTGCCGAAGATCTTCCGGATGCGTCATTCGCGGGACAACAGGAAACCTTTCTGAATGTGCGTGGTGAAGAGCGCTTGCTCGATGCGTGCCATCGTTGCTTCGCGTCATTGTGGACCGATCGCGCCATCTCGTATCGAGCCGCGCGCGGTTTCGATCACTTTGACGTCGCGTTGTCGATCGGCGTGCAGCCGATGGTGCGATCAGATCTCGCGTGTTCTGGCGTGATGTTCACGCTCGACACCGAATCAGGCTTTCGCCAGGCGGTGGTCATCAACGGTGCATGGGGGCTGGGCGAAGCAATCGTCCAGGGCATGGCCACACCTGATGAATGGATCGTTTTCAAGCCAACACTCGCGAACGGCGCGCGGCCCATCGTCAGCCGGCAGCTCGGCACAAAAGAGGTGCAGATGGTATATGGCCTCGACGGCAAGGGAACCCGCGTACGTGAAGTGGTCGAAGCCCAACGCCAGCGATTTTGCCTGAACGATTATGAGGTGCTGCAACTGGCGAAGTGGGGCTGCGAAATTGAGCAGCACTATTCCGAACGCGCCGGCCGGCCGACGCCAATGGATATCGAGTGGGCGAAAGATGGCCTGACCGGAGAGCTGTTTATTCTGCAAGCGCGTCCAGAGACCGTGCACGCAACCAATCAACAGAATTACATTGAAAGCTACAAACTGACCGGAGAGCACGGCGAGCCGTT
Organism: Acidobacteriota bacterium; assembly: GCA_046733375.1. Taxonomy (GTDB): domain Bacteria; phylum Acidobacteriota; class Blastocatellia; order Pyrinomonadales; family Pyrinomonadaceae; genus UBA11740. Next base: position 5,984 of record JBKPPE010000159.1, read on the forward strand.
ATGCCGGGGCATTGCCGTCGGCGAAAAAATTAGCCAGGGTCGCGTGCATGTTCTCGATCACCCGGATCAACTTGCGGAGTTTCGCGAAGGTTCGGTGCTGGTTACATCGCACACGGATCCGGCATGGGAACCCGTCATGAAGAAAGCATCCGCGATTGTCACCGACCGCGGCGGGCGCACGTGTCACAGCGCGATTGTGAGTCGCGAACTTGGCTTACCTTGCATCGTCGGCACGGGCAACGCGACCCACGTTTTAAAGTCTGATATGGACGTCACCGTTTGTTGCGCAAACGGCGCGAAGGGCGGAGTTTTCGAAGGGCTCATCGACTACACCGTCGACCGGCGTGTCATTGACAACGGCCACCGACCGGTAACCAAAGTGATGATGAATGTCGGAGATCCGGAGCACGCGTTTGCCCTCGCTTCACTGCCGAACGACGGCGTCGGATTGGCGCGGCTTGAATTCATCATCAATAACCACATCGGCATCCATCCGATGGCATTGGTGAACTATCCGAAACTCGCGGAGGAGCAAGTCGTCCACGAAATCGCGAAGCGTATCGGCGAGGAAGACCCACGCGAATTCTTTGTGCGGCGGCTGGCCGAAGGCATTGCGCGAATTGCCGCCGCCTTCTATCCCAATCCTGTTATTGTCCGAATGTCCGACTTCAAATCGAATGAATACGCGATGTTGATTGGCGGGCAAGAATACGAGCCGGTAGAAGAGAACCCAATGCTCGGATTCCGCGGCGCGTCGCGCTATTACGACGAGCGTTATCGAGAGGGATTTCAGCTCGAGTGCCTCGCGCTCCGTCGCGTACGTGAAGACATGGGATTAACGAACGTCAAAGCGATGATTCCTTTCTGTCGCACAGTCGAAGAAGGCAAGCGTGTCATTCAGTTGATGGCCGATAACGGCTTGCCGCAGGGCGAAAATGATCTGGAAATTTACGCCATGTGCGAGCTGCCATCGAACGTCGTGTTTGCCGATGAGTTTCTGCGAGTCTTCGACGGTTACTCAATTGGTTCGAACGATCTGACACAGTTGACTCTCGGTCTCGATCGCGATTCTGAAATGGTGGCACACCTGTTCGACGAGCGCGACGGCGCGGTTGAGAAAATGATCTCGATGGCGATCGACGCGGCCCATCGCGCCGGTAAGAAGATTGGTATCTGCGGCCAGGCGCCGTCGGATTATCCAGAGT
>JBKPPE010000160.1:0-4382 GCA_046733375.1 Acidobacteriota bacterium
GTCTTGCTCGGTTTTCTTCGCAACCGTTACCAGGGAGCTATCGCGCCCGCAGGAAGCGGCGATCGCGTGACGGCAGTACTGGTCAAAGCTCGAGGCGCGCGCTTTGAAAACTTCACGGCGGATCAGAAGTACGCCGTGTCCGCTACGTTTCAACTTCGCCCCGAGTTGCCGCAGATCATGTTTGTGAGCGCGCACGCCGATGCCTTCAAAGCTGAGCGACGGCGAGTTTTTACCGGCGACGTGGTTGATTGGGCTCGCAATAGACGAAACGGCGCAACGGTTTTCATCGCCGGAGATTTCAACTTTGAACTGAACGCGAAAGACGAATCACACCTCTACACAGACAACGTGAAGAACGATAGCGAGGCTTACAGTTACGTGTTGAAGTACTTTCGCGACCTCGGCCGAGAGGCCGGATACACGGCCGTTGACGATCGCCGCATCGATTACATCTTCGGCCCGCGCGAGGGAGTTGCAGTGCGTCGGACAGACGTACTGCGCGACGCGGCCGTGGGGAAGATGGACCACTGGCCCGTCCTCATTGAAGTTGGTCTTTAGAAAGAGGCGGGCAGGGCTGGGAACGCGGAACGTCCTCGTCCGCAACCGTGACTAACGTAATGCCAGGAAGTCCAGAGATTCGTAGGCAATCATATTGCCGCTTGAATGCGGACGAGGGCGCCTGCGTTCCCAACAGCAAATAAACTCGTGCCGGGCGAAATCGACTTTCTGGGAAAGTCTGTTCATGAACCAACTAGTCTTACAAACTGATCAATTAACGAAGCGCTATCGCCGCCGCGTAGTCGTCGATCGTTTATCGCTGGCGGTGGAACGAGGCGACGTTTTCGGTTTTCTTGGCCAGAATGGCGCGGGAAAATCGACGACCATTCGCATGGTCCTGGGATTAGTGCGCCCGACCTCCGGAAGCGTACAAGTGCTCGGTCACGATATGGCTCGCCGGTCGCGCGCCGCCTTGAAGCGGGTCGGCGCAATCATCGAGGCACCGGCCTTCTACGAAAACTTCTCAGGCCGGCAGAACCTGACAATGTTGGCGGCCATGTCGGGCGGCGCCGATGCGCGAGCAATTGAAGAGGTGCTGGAGTTGGTCGCATTGCGTGAGCGAGCGAGCGATCCCGTGCGCGCATATTCACATGGTATGCGGCAACGGCTGGGGATTGCTCAAGCGCTTCTGCCAAATCCCGAATTGATAATTCTGGACGAACCAACCGACGGGCTCGATCCGCAGGGACTCGCCGAAGTTAGGGACTTGATTCGCCGTTTGCGTAATGAGCGTGGCCTGACGGTCGTATTGTCCAGCCATCTTCTTCATGAGGTTGAGCAAATCTGCAATCGGGTGGCGATCATCGATAGCGGCCGGCTGCTTTATCAGGGTTCCGCGCAGGAGCTAATTACACAAGGGCAACGAATCAAATTGTCGACGGACCGCGTAACCGAAGCATTCGAATTGCTTGCGAAAGATCCGCGGCTCGCGGTAACCCGCAATGGAGATGAATCTCTGTATTTGCAGGTCGCCGAGGAGGTCGTGCCGGACATCAACGCGCTCCTGGTTCAAAACGGCTTCCGCGTAAAAGAGATCGCGTCGCACCGGGAGTCGTTGGAAGAAGTGTTTCTGCGACTCACGCGCGAGGCGCGGCAGCCTAACGCGTGAGTCCCTGGGAGCGCGGGCATCCTGCCCGCTTTCTTCTTCGTTACTATTGCGGCCAAGATGGCCGCGCTCCCGGCCGCCCAATCCTAATTTGAAGACCAGCCCTGTTTGCTCTTAGACTTCTGTTTGAATGATTCCCGTTTCGAAAGCGATTGAAATAGTTCTGAGCCACACGCCAGCGTCGGAGACTGAGTTCGTCGTACTCAGCGAGTGCGCCGCACGAATTCTCGCCGAAGACATTATTGCTGACACTGATTTGCCGCCATTCGATCGCGCGCAGATGGACGGTTACGCAGTGCGGGCTGCGGACGTTGCGAACACTCCGGCGCAATTGAAAATTGTTGGAGAGTCGGCAGCCGGCGCAGGCTGGCATCACCAGATGAACCGAGGCGAAGCTGTGCGCATCATGACAGGCGCGCCTGTGCCTGTCGGCGCGGACGCAGTGCAGCAGGTTGAGTTGACGCGTGAACCGAACGGTGCAGGGACTGTCGAAATACTTGAATCAGTCGAAGCCGGTCGTTCGATTGTGAGGCAGGCTTCGGAAATCAAATCCGGCGAGACTGTGTTACATGCTGGTGAGGACATCAACGCACAAACAATTGCGACGCTCGCATCTTTTGGTTACGCGCAAGTCAAAGTCGGCAAAAAGCCGCGAGTTGCCGTGATGGCGACGGGAAGCGAACTGGTGGATGTCAGCGAGCAACCGGCGCGCGATCAGATTCGCGATTCGAACAACTACACCATCGAAGCTTACGCGAAGCTCGCCGGCGCAAGCGTGAATCGACTGTCGCTCGCGGGCGATGACAGAGAAGAATTGAAACAGCAGATGGCGGCGGCAGTTGACGAATGCGATGTGCTGGTCACGTCGGGCGGCGTGTCGATGGGCGTTTATGACTTCACCAAGGCGGCATTCAAAGAACTCGGCGCCGAAATTTTTTTCGAGCGCGTGGCGTTGCGGCCGGGAAAGCCGACTGTCTTCGGTCGCGTCGGCAGGACTTTAATCTTCGGGCTACCCGGCAATCCGGTCTCGGTAGCAGTGACCTTCAATCTTTTTGTGCGCGCGGCGTTGCGCGCCATGCAAGGGGCAAGTGAAACATCGCTGCCGAAGTTCGCGGCAGTCCTCACGCGCGATGTGAAAGGTTCGCAAGGTCGCGAGAGTTATTTGCCCGCAGTTTTGCGGACTGACGAAAAGGGAACTCTGCTGGCTGATCCTTTGAAATGGGGTGGGTCTTCTGACTTTGTTTCGTTTGCGCGCGCCACGGCACTGATTAATGTGCCCCCAGGCGTACACCTTCCGTCAAATTCCCGCGTAAGAATTGTGCGTTTGCCACCCACTGCTTGATCGCAACAAGTGTTGAGAGTAACGTGGCGGTCGCGCTGAACCGCCAACCCCATAACCGCAGAGGAAGCAGAGGCTTTCGCAGAGTAGCGTCCTCTGCGGAATCCTCTGCTCCCTCTGCGGTTAACTCTTTTTAGAACTTGGTCATGTCGAAACTCACGCACATCGACGAACAAGGCCGGGCGACAATGGTCGACACGTCCGCCAAAGAGATCACCACTCGCCGCGCAGTCGCTTCCGCCCGTGTATTGATGTCGGCGCAAACCGTGGCTGCGATTCGCAACCACAGGACGCCCAAAGGTGACCCGCTCGAGACTGCGCGCCTCGCAGGAGTCATGGCGGCGAAGCGAACGGCTGAACTCATTCCGCTTTGTCATCCACTGCCGTTGACCCACGTCAACGTGAATGCTGAAGTTCGTGATAACGGCGTCTATCTGGAATCGGAAGTTTCAACGAAAGCGCAGACCGGGGTTGAGATGGAAGCGCTCACGGCTGTTGCGGTCGCGGCGCTTACGATCTATGACATGTGTAAAGCGCTGGACAAGTCAATGACGATCACGCAAGTCCGTTTGGAGCTGAAAACCGGCGGTAAATCGGGCGATTACGTGCGGCCGAATGACGACGGAACAAGCTGACGGTAATTGACGTTCACGGTAGCACAGACTTCAGTCTGGGGTACGAGTTGGACGGAGGAATTCAATCACAGACTAAAGTCTGTGCCACTTTTACGATGAAATACCGACTGGCAGCAGGCGCGCGGCCGCAGGCAAAGACGCTTCTCTTTGCCGCGTCAATCTCAATTGCACTTTGGTTCATCCCGTACGCAGAGATTCTCGCGTATCCCTTCCGCATCTTTGTCACCTTTATCCACGAAGGCGGACACGCAATCGCCGCGCTGCTGACGGGAAACTCAGTCTTGAGTCTTAGTGTATCGATGAATGGCGCAGGCGAGACTTACACCACTCAGGGCGGCACGTTTTCGCAGATGTTTGTCTCGAGCGCCGGCTATCTCGGCGCGATGGCTTTCGGCGCAGTCATGCTCGTGCTGATTCGTCGCGCGGCCGCCGCGCGGGTGATTCTTTTTGTCTCTGCATTCCTGATTCTATTCCTAACGTTTGTCTTCGGCTTCCTGAAGCCGATTTTTTCCGGGCCTGGGTCTTCATGGTGGAGCGTGGGCTTTACGTTTGTCGCCGGGGTAGTGCTTTCGCTCGGGCTTTACGCCATCGGACGGTGGACTTCGCAACGTGTGGCGCTCTTCATCGTCAGCATGATCGCGGTGCAATGCATTTTGAATGCGCTCCTCGACCTGAAAACAGTCTTTTTCTTGTCCTCGCCGTTTGCTGCGGCAGTTCCGAACGACGCCGTCAACATGTACAACGC
>JBKPPE010000161.1:0-5916 GCA_046733375.1 Acidobacteriota bacterium
CATCGACCCTGCGCGATTGCGGCAGGTTATTCGCCGTGCCGAAGTTGCGGAACAGATCGAAGAAGATCGTGCGCGTGCCCGAAAACGAAACTCCCGCTCCCGGATTAGCGCTGCCGGGCTGGGCTGCGTTCGGATCGCCGAATTCCACATTCAAACGCGAAAAGTTGAAGCGCGCTTCGTTGATGAAGCGTGACGACAACGTGCGCGTGTAGGTAACGCCAAGGTTGTTATTCTTCGACGGCACGTCGAAGAAGGCGCCCGTCAGCGTGGTACCCGTCGCGGGCGTGTCCGGGAAGAAGGTGCGATCATAAATGTAGCGGATGCCGAGAGTGTCTTTCGAAGTGAGATTGAAGTCCTCTCGGGTGATCAGCTGATCTTCGGTGTAGTTGTTTCCCGTGAAGCGAATACCTTCTCCGCCGTACAACGGAATAATTGGAGATGTTGGTCCACCACTTCGAATATAGGCCACTGGTGCCAACAGATTCGCCTGCACCGGGTTGCTGAATGGATTACCTGCGCCAAACAGGAACACATCAGGGATTCCGTCGCCGGTTGTGTCGATCGTTGGCGGTACGATTACCAATTGACCGTGGCCCGAAACGGAGGTGGGGTAACCGCCGACACTCGAATTGGTCAGGATCGAAGTGCCGATCGGAAAGTTACCGGACGCGCGCACGGCGTTGACCGCATCAGGCGTGAGGATCATCGTGTCGGCGCCAAAGTTATTCGAGCTAAACGTGCCGCGCTGACGATCGCCCTGATAGGTGACGAAAAAGAATGCTTTGTTCTTTTTCAAAGGGCCACCGATCGAGCCGCCAAAGCGGTTGTATCTGTACGGGTCTTGCCCGTGGTGGCTGTCGGCCAGATTCGTAAAAAACGTGCCGAGCGAACCCGGGGTCTTACCCAGGAACCGGAACGACTTTTCATTCTGTTTCTCGAGATTGTCGCGAGCGTCGAGCACCGAGTTCTGCAGGTACTCGAAGAGCGTGCCGTGAAATTCGTTCGTGCCGGGCTTGGTGATGACGTTAATTTGCGCACCGGCGTTACGACCGAATTCGGCGGAGAAATTGTTGGTAATAACTTGATACTCACCGATAGCTTCGGTGTTCGTAAGTGTCAAACTTGGACCTGCCACGGAATTGTCGTTGTTGTCCTGGCCATCGATCTGGAAATTGTTCGAACGACCGCGGTTCCCGTTTGAGGAAATACCGACGCCATTCGTGAAGTCCGTGTCGCCAGGTGTGGCGATACCCGGCGTCAACAGCGCCAGGTTGTCAATTGAGCCGCCGTTGAAAGGCAACTGCGTCAACTGTTGCGGCGTGTAGGACTGCGAAAGCTGACTCTGCGTGGTTTGAATCAGAGGCTGTTCAGCTGTAACCGTTACCTCGCCACTCGCGCCTTGAAGTCCCATCTGAATGTCAGCGGTATTCTCAGACGCCAAACGAACCACTACATTTGAGACCGCTGTGCCCGCAAAGCCGGCGGCCGTCACTTCTACCGTGTAATGGTCACCTGGTATCAGGTTCGTGACGCGAAAAAAACCCTCATCGTTCGTGGTGGTTTCGCGTGAAATACCAGTTTCTGTGTTAGTGACTTTGACTGTCGCGCCGGCCACGACCGCTTTATTCGGGTCCGTGACGACTCCCTGCAAGTTACCGGTGGTGACTTGTGCTACGGCAATGGCCGCCATAAACAACAGGCCCACGAGCACTCCCAGAGATCGCAGCGCTGCCGATCTAACTGGATATCTTGTCATGGAAAATCCTCCGTAAGGTGTTTGCTAAAACATGGCAACTACAAAAATGGGTGATGTGCCGCACAGGTAAATCCTGCGATTTTAGGGGAGTCATCCAGAGTGTGCGGAACATCTGCTTTGAGTTCTGCAAGATGTGTTCCTTACTTTGCCAAGCAGATTTCCGCGAAAGAAAAAGTGACTGAAGGCTGGCGGATTCAGAATTTTGGATTTTGTCCAGTTTTTCAGGAGATTCAGGGATGCTGAGCTGTTTCTTTACGCACTAAGAACTCGAAGGTAAGTTCCTTCCCGCGGACAATCGTGCTGAGGTAGAACTCCCAAAACTTGCGGGTAAATCGAAATGCCGGCCAGCGCTCGTCAGCGTTGACAACGAATTCCAAGCCGAGCGCGCGCCACAAGTTCGCCAGCGAGACGTAGGTCCGGAGCGGCCTGAGCCGCACTTCGGTGTAGAACGGAAAGAGCTGGCGGTCTTCGACAAAGCAGTTGAATGAGTAGCTGTTGAAATGATTGCGGTGAGTGAGATCAGTGGCCCAGTCAGGATTTGTGTAATGCGGGGTCACGATCCGAATGTGCGCCCCCGGCTTCGCGATGCGATACAACTCGGTGATGAGCGCCATCACGTCGGGCACGTGCTCGATGACGTGACGGCAAACTATTTCATCGAATTCGTTGTCGGGAAAAGGATAGGGTATGGCGCCGAGATCGTGGACGATGTCAGCGTGTGCTTTTGGATTTGAATCAAGACCGATTGCGCCGGGCGTTTTGTTCCACCCGCAGCCGACGTCAAGAATTTTCTTGCCTGGAGTTATCGCTGACATGCAGCAAGTTGCGTTTCGACAAACGACGCCAGTTGATCGAAATCAAAAGCGTGAACGGGGACGTCGAATTGGCATTTCACCTCTTCAAAGCGAAGGCCGTCGAGAAAGATCGGTTCGTCGCTCTTCAACGACACCCGTGGAATGATCACAAAGTTTCCCCGCACTTGTTCGCGCGCCGCGACAAAATCACCGCCTGTCAGGAGGCCGGCAACGCTCACATCGCCGCCAAAATAATCATTGATGACCGGCGCGACGACAAGCTCGGCGCCACTACGATCGTTGAAACGATCCATCATCTGACGCAGCACTGGAGCGAACAGCGTGCCCGTTAAGATAGTGCCGCGTAGTGCGCCAGCCTGGCGGACAAGTCCGCTATCTAAACCGCGCACGCATAGTTTGCCGATCGATTTCTCGAAATCGTTTGTGAAGCTGCGCACCATGCCAATGCCATCTTCGATCTGGGGATAATCGCCATAGTGTTTCCGCGATGGAATCGGCTGGCCGGCCTTCAAATAAATTTCATCGCCGAGAAACGCGAACGTCGTCCCGAGACGCGTCCGTAGATCGCGTTGCATCTCAGAAACTTCGCAAATGATTTGTCGACAGAACTCAGGCGTGACCGGCGTCAGTCGTGGATCGTCCAGGTATCTCGTCAAGCCAAGCGGAACGATGGCCACACTCGTGACACGCGGATGAAAATCAGCGAGATCTTCAACCGTGCGTCGGAGGATTTCTCCGTCGTTAATTTTCGGACATAGCACCACCTGCGCGTGGATGTCGATGCCGGCGTCCATCAGCCGCTGCATTTTTCCCGAGATATCTGCGCGCTGTTTATCGATGCCCAGCAGGTAAGCGCGTACGTCGAGATCCGTCGCGTGCACGGAAACGTATTGCGGCGTCAGCCGCTGCTCGATCACACGCTTCATTTCATCTTCCGTAATCGAAGTCAGCGTCGTGTAGTTTCCGTAGAGAAAGGACAGCCGGACGTCTTCGTCACGCACAAATAGCGAGGGACGCGCAGTTTCGGGATTACCCTTGCAAAAACAGAAGAGGCACTCGTTCGCGCATTGACGCGGAACGATCTGCTCGAAACTAATACCGAAATCTTCCGACTCATCCCGCTCGATATTGAGCTCCCAGTCCTCACCCGTGTTTTTGCGGACATCGATTGTGAGCTCAGTTTCACCTGCTGTTTGAAAGCGAAAATCAAGATAGTCGCGCACGACGCGGCCGTTGACGCGCATGACGCGATCGCCCGGCGCAAGCTCGAGCTCCGCCGCGATCGTGCCCGGCGAGATGCCAGAAATTTCGACACCGCGGCGCCGAATTTGGGTTACTGCTGGTGTGACTGCAAACTCGTACATGAAGGACTTCGTCCGTAGCGGGGTCACATAGTGTGCATCGCGCGATGGTGACGAACCAGAGAGTATAACAAACTGATCCGCCATCCGTGAGTCGCCGTTGACAACTAATTGGTGGCGGCCTTACTCTCGATTTTACTGAATCAGGTTTATTTGACTCGCCGCGAATTCAACTCACAAAGCACTATGGATCACCCCGAACCATCGCCACCGGGCGCTCCGGTAACTGAAAGAGATAAGTCTAAGCCTTGCGTGCTAGTGGTCGAAGACGATCGTTCGTTACGACGCTATTTGGAAGTGACTTTGCAGCGTGCCGGTTATGAAGTGATTGGCGCGAGCGACGGCCTGGAAGCGATGAAGCTGGCGTTGTCGTCAGATGTTCACGTCGTCGTGACCGACGCGATCATGCCGCAGTTAAGCGGTCAGCAGCTCGCTGCGTTCCTGCGCGGGCACGACAAACTCTCGAAGATTCCGATTGTCTTGCTGACCGGACAGGAGAATAAAAGTGCGGTGAATCCCGCGAATGCGCCGATCGATGCTTTTCTGTACAAACCCATCAAGGCAGCCGAGTTGACGAACTGCCTTTCAAAACTGCTGAGTCAATCTGTGGGTTAGCTCGTTCAGAGCAACTCATCCAGCGGCGTGTAGCCTTTATTTTGTGACACGGCGACCGCTTCATAAGTAAGCTTACCGCCGTAGGTATTCACGCCCGCTTTCAATCCGTCATCTTTCTGAACCGCCGCTTTCAACCCAAGGCTCGCGAGTTTAAGCGCGTACGGCAATGTCGCGTTGGTGAGGGCGAATGTCGAAGTGCGCGGCACCGCACCGGGCATGTTAGCGACGCAATAGTGAAGCACATCTTCGACGTAATATGTCGGCGCGGAGTGCGTCGTCGGATGAGTTGTCTCGAGGCAACCGCCTTGATCGACCGCGACATCGACGATGACCGCACCATTTGGAACGTCCTTGAGCATGCTCTTCGTCACGAGCTTCGGCGCTGACGCTCCCGGCACGAGCACGGCACCGACGATCAGATCTGCCGTTGAGATGGCGTCGTGAATCATGTAAGCGCTGGATGCGAGCGTGGAAATCTTCGAGAGAAAAATGTCGTCCAGCTCGCGCAGCCGATCGAGATTGTTATCGATGATCGTGACGTGCGCGCCCATGCCGACGGCGATCTTCGCTGCATTCGTACCGACGACACCCCCACCGATGATCACCACGCGCGCGGCAGGCACACCGGGAACGCCACCCAGCAAAACTCCGCCACCGCCGCTCATCTTTTCGAGATAGTGCGCTCCGACCTGAATCGCCATACGTCCGGCGACTTCCGACATCGGCGTGAGGAGAGGCAGAGTCCCGCGGCGATCAGTGATGGTCTCATAAGCGACGCCCGAAACTTTTCGTTGCAACAACTGGTCAGTCAATTTCACGTCCGGAGCGAGGTGCAGATAAGTAAACAACAACTGGCCTTCGCGCATGCGCGGATACTCTGGCGCGATCGGCTCCTTGACCTTCACGATCATTTCGCCCTGAGCCCAAACGTCATCGGCCGAGTTCACGATCATCGCGCCCGCGCGCTCGTACAATGCGTCTTCAAACCCCGAGCCGGCGCCGGCCTTTGTTTCGACCAGCACGCGATGACCTGCGTCAGTCAGTGCCCGTACTCCCGCGGGCGTCAGGCCCACTCGATATTCGTTGTCTTTGATTTCCTTTGGCAGTCCAATGATCACAATGTTCGCTCCGGGGCGGATTTTGGAAATTATGGTGTGTTACTTGATGCGCTGAAACTTTAGTGCGTTTTGGGAAAAGCGGCAACCCGGGTTACGGGAATGGGGTGTTGGGTTTAGGGTGTGGCGGTCGGGTCTCGGGTATCGGGTGTCAGGTGTCGGGTGCGGGTGTTGGGTGTCAGGTGTTGGGTGGCGGGGTGATGATCGTGTTGCGTGGCCGAAAGTTGAGTATGGCTTAAATTACTGAAAGCATG
>JBKPPE010000162.1:0-6638 GCA_046733375.1 Acidobacteriota bacterium
GATTTCGCCCTTCCGCTGTATCTCGATTAATCGGCTCGTGGCTTGCCGAACGGGTTTTGCGGTAAAGAACCGAATATGAAACTTCGTTTCGGGCACTTCCGCTTCGCGCCGTTCATTCGAAAGCACAGCGCGCCCGGTGTCGAACATGTGAGACGTGTCTGTGATGGTCTGTGTGTGCGCCCACGGCGAATTGTCGAGGATGCCGCGCGCCTCTTTCTCAGACCATTCTCTGTATGGCTGTTTCTCCCGTTGAGCAGGTGATACTGCCGCGACCGACAGGGTCAATGCGATCACTGCAAACGTGAGCAAGGGACGTATCATGATTTCCTCCGCCACGGAATTTCGGCAGATTCTACGCCGTTTTATGTTTACGCAACAGCGATGAAACGCGGAGCAAAGAATCGGCCAGCTATGCTTCGATGTCAGCACCTCTGAGCCGCAACGCGTTGGCAATCACGGAAACCGAGCTAAAGCTCATCGCGGCCGCGGCGATCATTGGGCTCAAGAGAATGCCAAAGAACGGATAAAGGATGCCCGCCGCTACCGGCACGCCGAGCAAGTTGTAAATGAAAGCCCAGAACAGGTTCTGCTTGATGTTACGCATCGTGAGGTGACTGAGGCGACGCGCGCGCACGATGCCGCGCAAGTCACCTTTCACCAATGTTACGTCGGCACTCTCCATGGCGACGTCAGTTCCCGTTCCCATGGCAATTCCTACGTGCGCCTGAGCCAGCGCCGGCGCGTCATTGATGCCATCCCCGGCCATCGCGACAATACGTCCTTCGTCCTGCAACCGCTTCACGACTCCAACTTTCTCTTCGGGAAGAACGTCCGCGATGACCAGATCGACGTACAATTTCTCGGCGACGGCTTCAGCAGTCGTGCGGTTGTCGCCGGTGACCATAACGAGGCGGAAGCCTTCGGCATGCAGCGCCTGAATTGCCTCGGGCGTTGAGGCTTTAATCGGATCCGCGACCGCTATTAGCCCGCTGGGGCGACCGTTGATGATCACGAACATCACGGTCTGTCCATCCGCGCGCAAATGCTCAGCTTCCTCGTTCACACTTCCCGTATCGATTTTCAGTTCATCAAGCAACGCGCGATTTCCGATCGCGATCGAGTGTCCGCCAATCATTCCGCGTACACCCTTGCCGGTGATCGACTCGAATGAATCGACCGTCACCGGACGGATGCCGCGTTCTTCTGCGCCACGCATGATTGCCGCCGCCAGCGGATGTTCGCTCGCGCGCTCAAGACTGGCGGCCAGGCGAAGTATTTCGGACTTTTCGACTTCGCCGATCGCGACAATGGAAATGAGTTTTGGTTTTCCTTCGGTGAGAGTGCCCGTCTTATCCACGACCACAGTGTCGACCTTTCGCATCACTTCGATTGCTTTGGCGTCTTTGAAAAGGACGCCGATTGTTGCACCCTTGCCCATCGCGACCATGACTGACATTGGTGTCGCTAATCCCAGCGCGCACGGACAGGCGATGATCAGCACTGCGACCGCATTGATGAGCGCGTACGCCAAACGAGGCTCAGGCCCAACGACAGCCCACACCAGAAACGTTACGATCGCCGCCACGATAACGGCGGGAACAAAGTAACTCGCGACCACATCCGCGAGCCTCTGAATTGGCGCACGGCTTCGTTGTGCCTCCGCGACCATTTGCACGATCCGCGCCAGCATGGTTTCTGACCCAACACGTTCGGCGCGCATCACAAACGATCCGGTCGTGTTCACCGTGGCACCGATGACCGCATCGCCATCGTGTTTCTCGACGGGGAGTGATTCACCGGTCACCATCGACTCATCGACGAAACTGCCACCCTCGATCACGCGGCCATCTACCGGGATTTTCTCGCCCGGCCGCACGCGCAGACGATCGCCGGCTTGAACCTGATCGAGCGGCACATCTTCTTCGTTGCCATCTTCACGAAGGCGGCGCGCAGTCTTTGGCGCCAGATCGAGTAGCGCGCGAATTGCGGCACCAGTCCGGCTGCGCGCTTTCAACTCGAGCACCTGTCCCAGCAATACCAGCGTCGTGATGACGGCGGCGGCTTCAAAGTAGACCGGAACGATGCCATGTTCTTTGAACGATTCGGGAAAAATTCCGGGCGCAACCTTGGCAATCACGCTGTAGACATACGCGACAGCAACGCCTAAGCCGATCAGCGTGAACATGTTGGGGCTGTGATTTACGAGGGATTGCCACGCGCGCACGAAAAACGGCCAACCACACCAAAGCACCACCGGCGTCGCCAGCACTAACTGCATCCACCCCAGGACATCCATCGACACTAGTCGTGCGAACGGCCGGCCGGGAAGCAAATCATTCATACCAATCAGAAAGACAGGCAGCGTCAGCGACACGCTCACCCAAAACCGTCGCCTCATATCCGTCAATTCCGGATTCTCTTCTTCGGTCGCGGTGATGGTGCGCGGCTCGAGAGCCATGCCACAGATCGGACAGCTTCCAGGACGATCACGAACGATCTCCGGATGCATCGGGCAGGTGTATTCCTGAGCCGTGGTCGCGCGTTGCGGAGTGATCCTCTTTCGTTCAACTCCGATTTGGGGCATCGGCTGCGTTTGCGACGCGATAAAACGCTGCGGGGCGGCACGAAACTTTTTGACGCAACGTTGGCTGCAGAAATAATAGGTTTGACCTTCGAATTCGACCGTTCCTGCCGGTGCGGTTTTGTCGACGGTCATACCGCAGACGGGATCGATCGCGTTTCGATCAGCATGCGTGTGCGCGTGATTCATTGGGTTGAGCAGAATCAGATCGTGAACGGAACGTGACGCAAAAACAAGCGGCCGCACCGGATATTAGTGCGACCGCAATTAAGAAAGTCCTGGTCCGCGAACGGACACTACAACCTAGTTGGTGGTGTCCGCCAAATTCGATTTGTACTTCGTATTCGTTTGGCGATCGGTCATCTCAATGTAAACCCAGCTGGGGGGAAGTGTGCCATCTTCAAGGGCAAAATAGATACCGTTGAGGTCGCCTGGTTTCGCGAGCGCGCAAAATCCGTAGAGACGCTTACCGCTTTGATCAAAGAAATCGATCCAGGTCCGGGACGCATTGGTGTTCTTGCCGCAAGGCGGCAGGCTTGGCGCGGCCGCGAACATCGCTGCCGGATACGAGTCTTTGTTAAGGACGTCGTATCTGTAGCGGATATATGTCTTGCCGCTTTGCTGAAAAGATTCGGTACCCATCAGGTACAGAATCGGATTAGGCAAAGGCGGCGCAGAGTTCGCGCCGTGGGTAATGTAAAAACCGCAAATAGTTACAAGCAAAAAAAGAAGCGCTCTTGTTCTGTTGAGAGTCATAACAGAGTTTCCTTTCTGGACAATCTTGCGCGTCGTTCTTCTTTCGCGAACGCCGCTGTCAATCCTTTTTTGTTTATCGGTAGTGACCTGATTTGAATGGAAGGGTGTACGGGTTTAGGGTGTTGGGTCTAGAGCTTCTTGAATATCCTACACCCTACGCCCTAGACCCATCCCCTAACGCAAGCTCGGCACATCTCAAGTAGGCCACCAAGTTGTTTTATCGCTTCGGGCGCACGCCCCAAGTCGGCGGCGGCGGCTCTTTCGTCATGCGATTCGACGGATGAAGTTTCAGCAAGCGCATCGCTTCTTCAACTGCACGTTCAAGTTGCGGATCGTGTCCTGCGATAACATCTTTTGGCCAATTCTCAACGTCGATGTCGGGTGCGACTCCTTCGTTCTCAACCGCCCAATGACCGTCGTGACTGAAGAAACCACCACGCGGCGCGATCATCGATCCGCCATCGATAAACGGCGGCGTGTCGGCCGTGTGCACCAACCCACCCCAAGTTCGTTTTCCGACCAGAGTACCCAACTTGCGGTAATGAAACATGTAAGGCATGAGGTCGCCGCCCGAGCCGGCCATTTCGTTAACGATCATCACCTTCGGTCCCCAGATTCCGGCGGAGGGACTGGTGAACGGATAACGATCGCCGGCGACATTGTTGAAATAACCGTCAAAGTCGCGCTGCAAAACATCGATGATGTAGTCAGCGGCGGAACCGCCGCCATTGTAACGCTCATCGATGACCACGCCTTTCTTGTCCTGCTGCGAGAAGTAATAGCGATTGAAACTCGAGTAGCCCGGCTGTCCAGTATTTGGCAAGTAAACATAAGCGAGTTGGCCATCGGAAAGCTTCTCAACCAGGCGTCTATTCGATTCCACCCACGCGCGTGTCCGCAATGCCTGTTCGTTCGCGACTGGAATTACGACAACGTGGCGCGCACCATCCATCGTCGGCTTGTCATTTATCGTCAGTGACGTTTGGCGGCCCGCGGTTCCATCGAGTAGCCGATAAATGTTGTCGGGCGCTTTCAGCTCGATCCCGTTAATCGCAAGGATGTAGCTGCCCACGTCAACATTCGCGCCCGGCACGGCAAGCGGCGATCGCAAGTCGGGATTCCAATTTTCGTTGTCGTAAATGCGGGAGACTTTGTAGCGGCCGTTTTCGATCGTGAAGTCGGCGCCCAACAAGCCGCCCTGCACCTGCGGCACTTCAGGCATGTCGCCACCGCGCACGTACGAGTGGCCGATGGCGATCTCTGCCCCCATCATGTCGAGCAGGTAATTCAAGTCCGCGCGATGCATGACGGATGGCAACATCGCTCCGTACATTTCTCGGTCTTTGTTCCAATCCGTTCCGTGCAGCGTTGGGACGTAGAGATAGTCGCGCTGATTGCGCCATCCTTCGTTGAAAATCTGTTTGAACTCTTCTTTCGGCTCGAGATACATCCGCAGCGTGTAATTCAGACGGCCACTGCCCGCCTGGGGCACAGTCCGATCTGCATCCACGATGAACATCTGCGGAGCCGGTTGACGAGCCGCTGCCGCAGCGCCACCAAAACCGCCGCCGCCACCGGCGGCGCGATAGACGAGTTTGCGGCCGTCGGCGCTGACTTCGAACGCCGCGACGCCGCTGGCGAACGTGGTCGCTCTGCGATCGCACAAGCGATAACGAATTAGTTCGCTGCCGCCTCCTGAGCCGCCCCCGGCGGCTGCGCCTTGGGCGCGCAAAGCCTCGAGATAGAACACCATTCCGTCGGCCCCGGATTGCAAAGACGAATACTGTCGTTCGGGCACGCCGGGCACCGAAACGATTCGCTTCGACAATCCGTCGAAGTCGATTTGCACTGTGGGCGGTTGTCGCGGACTGCGCGGAGCTTGCGGCGCGGCTTGATCGGCTGCGCCGGCTTCTGCGCCTCCACCACCGCCACCAGCTGCGGCGACATCGCCGGCACATTGTCCTGGAGCAAGCGTGCGGCGGCCGGTACCCACGCCACGATCCTCATCACTCTCGGGTAACAAAGGACTCGAGTCGCTTTTCTTCAACACGGCGAAATACAAACCACAGTTCTCGTCGTGGTCGTAAGAAGTCATGTCGAGCCACTGCGAACGCAAACCGAAATCTGTCGATGCCAGGAACCACAAATATTTTCCGCTTGCGTCGAATGCGGGCCAGACCGCATCGGAAAGTCCGTCAGTCACTTGCTGGCTCTCGCCGGTGTCAGCATTTGCGACAAAGATTGCGTGATATAACGAACGCAGGCGGCTGGAATAAGCGACCCACTTCGAATCAGGACTCCAAACCGGATTGAGCGTGCGCTGGGGTACCATCCAGGGATCGTTGCCGACAATCTTTGCTTTTCCGGTGGCGACATCCAGCACCCATACGTGCAGAGCAGTATCGGTGAAAAGAAGTTTCTTCGAGTCCGGCGACCATGAGGGCATGTAGTAATGCGTCGGATTGTCGAGCGTGATTTCCCGCGGCGGGGTCAAACCATCCTGCGCTTCGATGTAGAGCCGATACTCGCCCGAGCGATCGCTGAAATAAGAAATCCACTTGCCGTCGGGTGACCACGCCGGGTCACGATCGGCTGAGGCGCTGGAATTAGTCAGGTTGCGGACGTCGCCCTTCTCAGCCGGGATCGTGAAGATTTCCCCGCGTGCTTCGACGGCGACGCGTTTGCCGGTCGGCGATATCGCCATGTTCGTGACGCGATTGCCCACGTCTTCCCAGTGCGCCATCATCCACGGAAAATCTCCGGTTGCCGTAATGTTTACGACGTGTTCGCGCCCGGATTTGGGATCGAGTTCGTGAATGTAGCCTGCTTGTTCGAAGACAACTGAGCCCGCGCCCGAGTCCATCGTCTTCACATCAAAGTCCGTGAACTTCGTCACCTGCGCGAGTTTCTTGCTGCCCGTGTCATACGACCAGACGTTCGCAACGCCGTCGCGATCAGATATGAAATAAACCGAGTCGCCTACCCAAACTGGATCCATGTCCTTCGAATCGGTCCACGGGGGTGACACCAGATCGTAGGTCTTCAGATCGACAATCCAGATGGGCCGGTTCTGTCCGCCGCGATAGTTCCGTCGCTCCTCGTCCCACGAATTGTTCATGCGGTAGGCGATGTGCGATCCGTCGGCAGAAATCTTTCCTTGATACCCCCGCGGCAAAGCCATCGGCTCTTCGACGCCGCCTTCCACGGACACAGTCCAGAAGCGCGGCGCGCCGCTTGGCGACCATGTCGCCCGCGTCGTTGAGAACATGATCGAACGCCCATCAGCGGTCCATCCTTGCAC
>JBKPPE010000163.1:0-6340 GCA_046733375.1 Acidobacteriota bacterium
GCCTTACGCAGTTGATACGGTGGCGCGCATGCAGCAGCAGCTGGGCAGTGACTGCCGCCTGTTCTTTGTGATGGGAGCTGATTCGTGGTCTGAGATTACGACCTGGCGCGAGTGGCAGCGGCTTTTGACGATGTGCGGTCACATCGTCGTGACGCGTCCCGGACATGAATCGCTTGTGGATCAAGTTCGCGGAAGTGTTGTTGACGTTCGCGGGAAGGATGCGGCGGCGATTCAAGCTGTCGTTGACCAGTCACAAAGTCCGCAAGTGTTTGTGACGGATGCCGTCTTTGAAGACGTTTCCGCGACCGCCATTCGCGCAGCCGCGAAGCATGGCCAGCTGACGGAGTTGGCAAAAATGGTGCCGCCTGAGGTGGCGAATTACATTGAGAAGTACGAGCTTTACAAGAACTAATGAGTCAAAATTTAAAGGAAAAAGTTTTGAGTTCTGAGGCGCAGGCCGCCGGTATCGGTCGGAGGAGCGTGGTCTCGACCCCTGCCAACCCGGCGGATTTCGACGAGCGTATTCGGACGGCGCTGCACGCCGCCGCGGATAAAAAAGCAATCGATCTGACGGTGCTGGATCTGCGCGGAGTCGTTACGTTCACTGACTTCTTCGTCATCTCGACGGGCGCGAACAAGCGCCAGATGCAGGCGATTAGTGACGAAGTTGTCGATCAACTGAAGCGACGCGGTTCGCCGGCAGCGCGCGTCGAAGGCTATCAAGCGGCGGAATGGATTCTAATCGATTACGGCGATTTCATCGTACATGTCTTCGATCAGAAGGCGCGGCGTTTTTATGACTTGGAATACCTCTGGCGTGAGGCGAAGCGGCTGGATGTTTCGCCGGAGGTTTTGGCCGGTCAGATCTCAAGTACACGGTCTGAGGACACGAGCTCTTTGAAAGAGGATTAGTGCTCGATCTGGTGGCGTTATCAGGAGCAATGCGCGAAGCGGCTGCGATGGCCGAACGCGTTGCCCCCACTGATGCCAATGTGCTGATTACGGGCGAGTCGGGGGCGGGAAAAGAAGCGCTCGCGAGCTTCATCCATTCGCGCTCGCGCCGAGCCGCCCAGCCATTGGTGAAGATCGACTGCGCGACGTTGCCGGGTGATTTGCTCGAAGCTGAGTTGTTCGGTCATGAGCGGGGCGCGTTTACGGGAGCGACTGAAGCGAAGCCGGGCCGTTTGGAAGCGGCGCATCGCGCCACGTTGGTGCTCGACGAGATCGCTCATCTGCCGCTGGATGCGCAGGCAAAATTACTGCGCGTCATCGAACAACGCGAGTTCGAACGACTGGGGGGGCGAAAAACGATTTCAGTCGATGCGCGGCTGATCGCGTTGACGAATGCGGATCTCAAGAACGCCGTCGCGCGGCGCGCTTTTCGCGACGATCTGTTTTATCGGTTGAATGTCGTGCACATTCACGTGCCGCCGCTGCGTGAGCGTCAGAAGGACGTGGACGTGTTGGCGCGACAGTTCGTGAACACTTATGCAACGAAACACGGAACGCGCAGGAAACGGATTTCGGCCGAGGCCTTGCGATATTTGAAAAATTACGATTTCCCCGGCAACGTTCGCGAGCTGGCAAACATCATTGAGCGCGCAACGATCGTCGCAAATGACTCGACTATCGATGTAGTCGATCTGCCGCAAGGTTTACGTGCTGCGGCTGATCGGCGGTCGCGCGAAAACAGGCCGCGGACGCTTGCGGAAGTTGAAGTCAACTACATCCGCGAAGTATTGGCGTCGACAAACGGGAATAAGGCTGAGGCTGCGCGCATCCTCGGCATCAGTCGAAAGAATTTGTACGAGCGGTTGGCGCGGGAAGGACAGACGTCAGAGGTCAGACATCAGAAATGAGACGTCAGACAGCAGCCGTCAGCAAAGAAGAAAATCTGACGTCTGACTTCTGATCTCTGACATCTGTTTTATGAAGGTTCGCTTCATCTGGCCCGGCAAGACGAAGGACGAACGGCTGCGGTCGTTGATCGATGAGTACGCAAAACGGCTTACGCGTTTCACTCGTTGCGAAGTCGTCGAGGTAAAAGAAAGCCGCACGCATGACGCGGCGGCAGTTAACAAAGAATCGCTGCGGATTTTAGAAGCGATTGGAGAATCAACCCTCGCGGTTTTGTTGGATTTGCATGGTCGCGAATTGAGTTCGCAGGAATTGGCCTCTCAGGTGCAGCGTTGGGAAAACGATGCGGTAAAGGAAATCGCGGTCGTGATTGGAGGACCGGAAGGACTTTCACCGGAAGTGCAGTCTCGGGGCGATGCTCGCTGGCGATTGACGCGACTGACTTTAACACATGAGATGGCGCGCGTGCTGGCGGTTGAGCAACTGTACCGCGCGTATGCGATCAATCGTGGATTGCCGTATCAGAAATGAAAATTGTGAATTAGGAGTCAAAGGCACTAATGGACAAAC
The DNA here is from genome assembly GCA_046733375.1 of Acidobacteriota bacterium. Taxonomy (GTDB): domain Bacteria; phylum Acidobacteriota; class Blastocatellia; order Pyrinomonadales; family Pyrinomonadaceae; genus UBA11740. Next base: position 2,428 of record JBKPPE010000163.1, read on the forward strand.
GAAAAGCAAAAACTTATCAGGACAAACTATTACAGCGTCGCGAGTCGCTGCTGGGACAGGTTCAGGCGGCCGAAGCGTACAGTCGCGAGCGTGATGCGGAGGCGACCCAGGATCCCGCAGACATGGCGGCGAACGCGTACACGAAAGAACTCTTAATGTCGATGTCTACGAATGATCGGCAACTGTTGCAATCGATCGACACAGCGCTGGAGCGAATCGGTGACGGTGATTACGGCAAATGTGCGAACTGTGGACAGCCGATTCAGGAGAAACGGCTGGAAGCCGTGCCGTGGGCGCGTCACTGCATTCGCTGTCAGGATTTGATTGAGCGCGGGCAATTAGCGGAGGAAGAGGAATAGTTCTTTTCGCGCGCGAGAAACATCACAACTTGTGACATAATCTGCGGCCACTCTGACAGGGTGGCCGATTTGTTTCGCACGATGCTCCCTTCCGGCGCAGCTTCGATTGACGGAATTTACAATTCGGTGCTGGCGCTTGTTTATCCGCGCGCATGCGCGATCTGCTCTTGCTCTGTTGAATCGAGACATGACGGTGTCGCCTGCGCAGCGTGTTGGGCGAACTCAAAGTTGTTCGCCGACGACGACGCGTTATGTTGGAAGTGCGGAGCAATCACGGAGGCGATCGTTTCGACAAACCAGCGCTTCTCCGTTCGTTGCGGCCGCTGCGATGCGGACAACTTCACGGCGGCGCGGGCATGCGGGTTGTACGAAGGAGCCTTGCGCGCGTCGGTGCTGGCGCTGAAACGCGAGCCACACGTTAGCCGGCGACTGCTGCAAACTATGATTCGGGCGCGAGAGCGAGCGCCGATTGCCGACGCAAATCTGATTATTCCGGTGCCTTTGCACGCCAAACGCGAACGCGAGAGAGGCCACAACCAGGCTGCGGTGTTGGCGCGCGAACTTGCGCGCGCGACAGCTCTGGAACTCGATGAGCATATTCTGGTTCGTGGCATGCAGACGGAACGGCATCGCGCGGGAATGGATGCGCGCGCTCGGCGCGAAAGCGTTGCGGGAGCATTCGACGTGCGGGGACCGAAACAAATTTCGGGTCGGCGCGTACTGCTAATCGATGACGTGTTCACGACGGGTGCCACCGTGTCTGAATGCGCTGCGGTTTTGAAATCCGCCGGCGCGACTGATGTTTTCGTGTTGACGGTCGCGCGAGCTTAGAGACGTTGCCAACTTAATCGGGAGATATTGTTTGCACTAATGGAACTACGACCTCTTTACAATCCAATTGAGCCATACGACACAGGCCGTTTGAAGGTCTCTGACATTCACGAGATTTATTACGAGGAAGTCGGCAACCCCAAAGGCAAGCCGGTTGTGTTTCTGCACGGTGGGCCGGGCGGCGGCCTGACTCCCGAGTACCGGCAATTCCATGATCCGTCGGCGTACCGCATCGTGCTTTTCGATCAGCGCGGCTCAGGCAAGAGCACGCCGCACGCATGTCTCGAAGAGAACACGACATGGGACCTCGTCGCCGACATTGAAAAGCTGCGCGTACATCTCGGCATTGAGAAGTGGCAAGTCTTTGGCGGATCGTGGGGCAGCACGTTGTCACTCGCTTACGCTGAGTCGCATCCGGAACGAGCAACTGAATTGGTGCTGCGCGGAATTTTTCTTTGCCGGCCGAGAGAGATTGAGTGGTTTTATCAGGAAGGCACGAGCTGGATGTTCGCTGACGTCTGGGAAGAGTACGTGAAGGTCATTCCTGAAAATGAACGTCATGACATGGTCTCGGCTTATTACAAGCGTCTGACTGGCGAGGATGAATCAGAGAAAGTTGCCGCGGCACGCGCATGGAGTATTTGGGAAGGTAGCACTTCCAAACTGTTCTTCGATCCGGAATCGATCGAGAGATTCGCCGACCCCGAATTCGCTGTCGCGTTTGCGCGTATCGAATGTCACTACTTCATGAACAATTGCTTTTTCCCAACCGACAATTACCTGATCGAAAACATTGGCAAGATACGTCATATTCCTGGCGTCATCGTGCAGGGACGTTACGACGTCGTTTGTCCGATGAAAAGCGCCTGGGACCTGCACCGCGCCTGGCCCGAAGCCGTCTTGCACATCACTCCGGACGCCGGACACTCTGTTCTCGAACCCGGAAACGCGAGCGCGTTGGTCGAGGCCACGGAAAAATTTCGTTAGGAGCGCCGACATCCTGTCGGCGGTTCGCGAGCATCCTGCTCGCATTCCGTTTCAAATGCACCGGCAAGGATGCCGATGAACCGCAGGCACCGATGCCTGCGCTCCATATCGGCTCTCCCGTCCCTACGCTCCTCCCTTCCGACACCCGTTTTTTGACACTCTCTGCGACGCTCGCGTAATATCGGCCTTACCATGAACGCCCGCGTCCTTGTTTTGAATGCTTCGTTCGAGCCGATTAACGTGTGCACCGAGCGGCGCGCGGTGGTCATGATCTTTAAAGGGGTGGCCCGTATGGAGGAGCACAACGGGCACATGTTGCATTCGCAAAAAATCGAGATGCACGCACCCTCGGTCATTCGCCTGACCGAGTATCGTCACATTCCGTTCGAACGCCGATCGTTGTCGCGCAAGAACATCCTGTTGCGCGACCATTCCTGCTGCCAGTATTGCGGCAAGCAGTTTCCCCCGGCAGAACTGACTTTGGATCACATCACCCCACGTTCACGCGGAGGTGAATCCTCGTGGGACAACCTGGTGGCTTGCTGCAAACGCTGCAATCATCGCAAGGGAAATCGCACGCCGGAAGAATCGGGAATGCACCTGTTGCGGCGGCCGCGCGCATTTTCACTGCATGTTAACCGCCAAATCATGCGCTACATTGGCCGCGCTGACGAAGTATGGCGCAAATATCTGTTTTACGAATCCGATGGACATAGCGACCTGTGCGTGCGCGAGTAGGCCCCCAAAGTTGTCAAGGAGAAAATGATGAGACTTCTGCTGTTCGTGATTGGAACCGAATGGATCGTCGTGTTGGTAGTGGCTGCGATCCTGTTGCTGTTCGGCGGCAGTAAGCTGCCGCAGTTAGCAAAAGCGCTGGGCCAAAGCAAGAAGGCGTTCCGCGAGGGATTAGACGAGGGTGAGCGCGAAGCGTCCAATTCGCGAAAACTTGATTCAATTGACGACGAAGCATTGTTCGAAGAAGCACGGCGGCGTGCGCAGCAGATGAAGTCTGATGGTGCGAAGAAAATCGAGAGTTGAGCGATCAGCACCACGAAGTAGTGACGAGGCGCGAAATGCCATTCGCGCCTTTTTTATTGCACGTGCGGCTTTCTTCCCATCACCAGCGTCGCTTTCATCGTTAACGGAAATTCGCCGCTGTGCCGCTCTTCATCAATGATGCGCCCTAGTTCTTCCTGCACTCGCGCCCGCGCGGCTTCCGGTACTGAGCTGAGCCAGCCGGGTAACAGAAAGTCATTGATGAGTGGCGAGTTGAGAAACTCTTCGCCTGACTGATAATCGAATTCTTCGATCGTGGTCCACGATTGAACGTCGTCAAGGCCTTCGTCTGCCGCGAGCTTTTCGACGTCCGAAACTGTCGGGAGGTTAGTAATTAAGTGTTCGACGTCGACGCCATGATCTGCAAGGTCCGCATTCAATAACGCCTCCCAAAAAATCGAAAAGAACTCTCCGAAGCTTGAGGCGGTCGGCAACCACCACGCGACTGTTCCAGCTGGGGCCGTGACCCGGACAAGTTCTGATACAACTTCTCGCAAATCGTGCGTGGAAACCATCGACGTATTTCCCAGCACGAAATCGAAAGTCTCATCTGAAAATGATAACGAGCCCGGATCTTCACGTTGGAATCTGGTTGGTTCCCTTGCCGCCGCGCCCTTCGCTCGTGCTAGTTCCAGGTAATCGTCACTTTCGTCAACGCAAACGAACTCCAGCTTTTCACC
>JBKPPE010000164.1:0-5205 GCA_046733375.1 Acidobacteriota bacterium
CGGGGCAAAGTGAAGGTCAACGAGACGGTGGAGATTGTCGGCATCCGGCCTACGACAAAGACAGTGGTAACGGGCGTCGAGATGTTTAAGAAGCTGCTGGATGAAGGCATGGCCGGCGACAACGTCGGATTGCTGCTGCGCGGCGTCGATAGAAAAGACATTGAGCGTGGGCAGGTGATTTCGAAGCCCGGTTCGATCACGCCGCACACGAAGTTCAAGGCGGAAGCTTATGTTCTGACGAAAGAAGAAGGCGGCCGTCATACGCCGTTCTTTACCGGATATCGTCCGCAGTTTTACTTCAGAACCACGGACGTGACGGGTGTCGCACATCTGCCGGAAGGCGTGGAGATGGTGATGCCGGGCGACAACGTGGCAATGGAGATCGAGCTGATCGCGCCCATCGCGATGGAGAAAGGTTTGCGCTTCGCAATTCGCGAAGGCGGCCGAACGGTTGGGGCAGGAACTGTTGCTGAGGTCGTTGAATAAGAGGTCTTGGTTTGGTCTTAGGACTTTGAAAAGAAAAATACAGAGACCAAAAGCCAAAGATCAAAGGCCAACCACGAAGTACAAAGAACCGAAGGTGATTTATGCCGCGTGACAATATTGTGTTGCAGTGCAGTGACTGCAAGAGCCGTAATTACGTAACGACGAAGAACAAGAAGACTACGACTGAGCGTCTGGAATTCAGCAAGTTCTGCCGCCGCTGCCGTAAGCACACATCGCATAAGGAGACCAAGTAACGGCATTGCCGATTGGTGATTGCGAATTGCCAATTGAAGACAAAACAAATCGGCAATCGAAAATCGGAAATCGACAATGCGCTCAGGGGTATAGTGTCAACGGCTAGCACGTCGGTCTCCAAAACCGAAAGTCCGGGTTCGAATCCTGGTACCCCTGCCAGTTGAATCGCGAAAACGAAGTGGCGAAAAGGTTTGGAAAAATTACCGTGAGCGACGACGACGTCATCGAATCTGAGGCGGTTGAGGAAACAGCCGACACGCCATCATCCCCTCCGCCAGTGAAAACGAAAACCGGCACTGCGGGCGGCGACGATGGTGACCGTCGTCCGAAAAAGACTGCGGCGACGCCGGGCCTGATCGCGCGAATTCAGCAATTCTTGCACGACACGCGCGCGGAAATGCGCCGTGTTTCCTGGCCGGGCGCGAACATGGTCAAGAACACAACGCTCATTACGTTGGTGGCCGTGGTTTTCTTCGCACTTTATCTGTTCGCTATTGATCGCGTGTGGGCATTCCTGATCGAACACCTGCGTGGGTGGCTGGGAGGCTGAAACAATTCTTATGAAGCAGTGGTTTATTCTTCATACTTATTCCGGACACGAGAAGAAGGTTTGTGAAAGCCTGAAAGCACGTGTCGCGGGTACGCCTCTCGAGACCGCGATTGCGCAGGTGCTCGTGCCGACTGAAACAGTGGTCGAGATGCGCGGCAACAAACGCATCGAATCGTCGCGGATGTTCTATCCGGGTTATGTGCTGATCGAAATCGATTGCGACGAGAAGGGGCACATCCCGGACGACGTTTTCCATACGATTCGCTCGACACCCAAGGTGACAGGGTTCGTGGGCGGACAGCATCCGACGCCCCTCACTGCGGAAGAAGTCGATCAAATTGTGAATCAGCAGGCGGCGGCAGCAGAGAAGCCAAAGCCCAAGTTCTCGTACGCGGCGGGCGAAACTGTGCGCATCAAGTCCGGCCCGTTTCAGAGCTTTACGGGCAAGGTTGAAGAAGTTAACGAAGAGAAGTCCACTCTGAAGGTTACCGTAACGATCTTTGGGCGCTCGACGCCGGTTGAATTGAACTTCCTGGATGTCGAGAAGGTCACATTCACCGAGGAGGAGTGACGGCGCGGTTCTCATATTCGATTGGTGAGCGGGTGCGCATCAAGGTGGGCCCGTTCCAAAGTTTCACCGGGAGAATCGAGGAAGTTGATCAAGCCACGGCGACGCTGAAGGTTATGGTCGAGATTTTCGGCCGCGCTCAGCCGGTTGAGCTCACATTTCTCGATGTTGAGAAGAGTACTTTACCGAAGAAGAATGAAAGGCGTGAATGGTAAATGGTGAATAGACGAACGTCTTACTATTTACGATTTACCATTTACGATTTACCAGTTTATGGCTAAGAAGATTTCAGGTTACATCAAGCTGCAGGTTCCGGCGGGGAAAGCTAATCCCGCGCCGCCGATTGGTCCGGCTCTGGGTCAGCACGGCGTGAACATCATGGAATTCTGCAAAGCGTTCAACGCAAAGACCGCGCAGATGGATCCGGACATGAAGATTCCGGTGGTCATCACGGTTTACGCCGATCGCTCATTCACGTTCGAGACGAAGACGCCGCCGGCAGCCGATCTGTTGAAAAAAGCAGCCGGAATATCAAAAGGCGCAGGCAATCCGAAGAAGGAAAAAGTCGGCAAGATTTCGCGGGCAAAGATTGAAGAGATTGCAAAAACGAAGTTGCCCGATCTGAACACGACCAGCCTCGAAAGCGCCACCCGCACCATTGAAGGTACAGCGCGGCAGATGGGACTGACGGTTGAGTAATTTTTGATTTTTGATTTGCGATTGCCGATTTGAAAAGCAATCGCAGTGAGAGGGAGAGAATCGGAATTTCAAATTACAGATTTCAAATTCCAGAATCTCGCATGCACCTCAGAGGGAATTAATGAAGAAGCACGGGAAGAAATATCGCGCCGCTATCCAGAAGATCGAGGAAGGGCGCAAATACAATCTGGACGACGCGGTCAAGAAACTGAAAGAGATCGCGTTTGCGAAATTTGACGAGACAGTTGAGCTGACGATTTGGCTCGGCGTCGATCCACGCAAAGCGGATCAGCTGGTGCGCGGCACAATCGTTCTGCCGCACGGTCTTGGGAAAACCAAGACGGTTGTTGTCATCGCTCAAGGCGACAAGATTCGCGAAGCCGAAGAAGCGGGCGCGGATTTCGTTGGCGGCGAAGACCTCGTCAACAAGATCAAAGGCGGCTGGCTCGACTTTGATGCCGTGATCGCGACGCCCGACATGATGCGTTTCGTCGGCGGCCTCGGAAAGGTGCTCGGCCCGCGCGGCCTGATGCCCAATCCGAAAACCGGCACGGTGACTCCGGACGTGAAAACTGCGGTCAAAGAAACGAAAGCCGGCAAAGTCGAATATCGCGTAGACAAAACGGGTGTGATTCACACGGGGGTTGGCAAAATTTCGTTCGACGAGAACAAGATCGTCGAGAACACGCGCGCGTTGATCGATGCCGTGGCGAAAGCGAAGCCCTCAACTGCGAAGGGTAAGTACATGAAGAAAGTGAACCTGGCGTCGACCATGAGTCCGGGCGTTCTGCTCGACGAGACTGCGTTTGCGAGATAAGGAGTTGCGATGAAAACAAAAGCACAGAAGCAAAAAGATCTCGAGGCGCTGATCGAACAGTTTAAAAAAGCAAACGCCGCGATGCTCGTCAGTTTTAAGAATATGACGGTCGCGAAAGACCAGGAGCTGCGCCGGCAACTGCGTGAAGCCGGCGTGAGTTACGAAGTCGTCAAGAACACTTTGGCGCGCAAGGCTGCCGCCGGAACACCGCTCGAGCCGCTCGCTGATGACTTCAAAGGCGTCACCGCTGTTGCGATCAGCACGACGGATCCGGTGGGCTTGTCGAAAGCAATTTCAAAATTCGCTAAAGCCAACACCGAGATTTTCAGTTTCAAGGTCGGTCTGGTCGAAGGCAAGGTCGTCGAACTGAAACAGGTTGAAGCGATCGCGAATCTCCCGTCGCGCGAGGAACTCGTCTCGAAGATGTTGTTCCTGATCAACGCGCAGGCGCAGAGGTTGGTAACCGTGATTCAGGCCGTGCCGCGAAATCTCGCGGTCGTCATGGATCAAGTGCGCGCGCAGAAAGAAGCAGCGGGCGCGTAGAAGATTGGAAAGTGGCACAGACTTTAGTCTGTGAAGGCGTGAGTCACCAACAGGCTAAAGTCTGTGCTGCTCACTTGAGTTTTGGTGGTCGTCGCTTTAGTCAGTGGACGGCCAGGGAAGGCAGAAGTCGCGGCGATGCAACCGGGATGGATGCCCGAGATACGCAGGCCATTTATTTCTGAATTTCAAATTTGAAATTTGAGATTTGAAATTTCAAAGAAGGCTTGCGCAAAGCGATACAGGAGAAAGTAACGAATCATGGCTGACATTCAGGCAATTGTGGATCAAATCAAAGGCTTGACGCTTTTGGAAGCTTCCGAACTCGTCAAAGCGATGGAAGAGACTTTCGGCGTCTCGGCGGCAGCAGCGGCCGTAGCGGCCGCACCCGCGGCTGGCGCGGCGGCAGGCGCTGGTGAAGCTGCGGCGGCGGCTGAAGAGAAGACTGAGTTCGACGTCGTCCTCCAATCCGTCGGCGGTAACAAGATCAACGTCATTAAGGTTGTTCGCGAAGTCACCGCGCTCGGCTTGAAGGAAGCGAAGGACCTCGTCGAAGCTGCGCCGAAAGCCGTTAAAGAAGGCGTGTCTAAAGAAGAAGCTGAGCAAATCAAGCAGAAACTTACGGACGCAGGCGCTACGGTTGAAGTGAAGTAACGAAAAGCAGGTCTTTGGGCTTTGGACTTTGGTCTTCGCTACCGCGACGTCAACGTCCGAAACCGCATCAAAGACTAAGATCAAAGTTCAGAGACCAGGCCTTTGGCTTGACCTTTGGCATTTGGACAGTTAACTTAGGGGAGTATTGAGGGGCTGCGGGTTACTCCCGAAAAACTTTCAGAGTTGCAAGCGCGTTTCACTTTTTGAAGCGGCCGGGTAATTGTGCGTCCCGGCCGCGATTACGTGTCTTTGCACGTAATTAATCGGCGCGGCCTCAACTTGTAATTCGTCGCACACAAATCAGGAGCATTCATGTCTGCAAATCTTCTCGAAGCAACCAACACAGGATTGGGACGGCGCACAAGTCAGGCGCCCGAGCGGCAGGACTTTTCCAAAATTAAAACGGCCGTACCGATTCCCAACCTGATCGAAATTCAGCGCGATTCATACAACCGTTTTCTGCAGATGGATCTGCTGCCGGAAGAGCGCGTTAATACCGGTCTGCAGTCGGTGTTCCAGTCGGTGTTTCCGATTTCGGATTTTCGCGAAACAGCCACGCTGGATTTCGTCGAGTATCAGATCGGCAATTGGCAGTGTAAGTGCGGAAACCTCGAAGGTCTGCAGTACCTGCGCGCG
>JBKPPE010000165.1:0-3021 GCA_046733375.1 Acidobacteriota bacterium
GTAGCAGCACGTCCCCATCCTGCATTCGCTTCGTAGCTTTCTGGACCTCAGCACCAACACAATCGTTTGCGAACTCGACGGAGGTCGGCTCCGGCGCGCCTATCGGGCTGTCGACGACAATTTCTGGCGCGGGCGCTGCAAGCAGTTCCTGCAGCCTCCCATAAACCGGCGCAAGACTGTACTTGTCAACACGCTGACCCTTCGGTCTTCCCAGATGCGACGCCAAAATTACGCGCGCGCCATTCTCAGTTGCATAACGGATTGTCGGAATCGCGGCGCGAATGCGCGTGTCATCTTCGACGCGTCCGTCTTTGATAGGAACGTTAAAGTCGACTCGAATGAAGGCCCGTTTACCCTTGAGGTCGAGATCGCGGATGGACAATTTGGTCATTCCCGAATTTTAATTTGCCGATAGCCAATTGAAAGCCGCCTATTACGAACACTTCTCGATTCTTTCAATCGGCAATCGCAAATCGGCAATTGGTATTTGGCAATTCCTAGAATCCTTTCCCAGCGATGTACTTCACGAGGTCGCGCACCCGGCAGGAGTAGCCCCATTCGTTGTCGTACCAGGAAAGAATCTTGATCAGATTCCCGCCGATCACTTTGGTGTATTCGGCATCGACAATAGATGAGTTTGAGTTCTGTTTGAAGTCAGACGACACCAGTGGTTCTTCGGAAAAGGCGAGGACGCCCTCCAACTCTTCGTGCGCGGCGTCCTTCAACGCCTTGTTGACTTCTTCGGTCGTCGTCGCTTTTTCAACTTCGATGACCACGTCAACGAGCGACACGTTTGGTGTGGGCACGCGCACGCTGATGCCGTCGAATTTTCCTTTTAGCTCAGGCAGCACCAACGCGACGGCCTTGGCCGCGCCAGTCGAGGTGGGAATCATGTTGAGCGCGGCGGCGCGTGCCCGGCGCAGATCTTTGTGCGGCAAATCGAGCAACTGCTGATCGTTGGTGTACGAATGAATCGTCGTCATCTGCGCATTGCGAATACCGAACTTCTCATGGATGACTTTAGCGACTGGCGCCAGGCAGTTGGTCGTACAGGAAGCGTTCGAGATAATGTTATGTGCAGCCGGATCATATTTGTCTTCGTTGACGCCGAGTACAATCGTGATGTCTTCGTTTTTCGCTGGCGCAGAGATGATCACCTTTTTCACGCCATCGTGCAGATGTTTCTTCGCGTCCTCGGCTTTGGTGAATCGGCCTGTCGATTCAATAACGATCTCGGCGCCAACCAGGCCCCACGGAATGGCGGCGGGATCGCGCTCTGAGAAAACGTGGAATTCTTCTCCTTCTACTGAAATGCCGTTTCCTGAAACCTTGATGTCGTGATGTAAATTGCCAAGCACGGAATCGTATTTCAGCAGATGAGCCAGTGTCTTTGTGTCCGTGATGTCATTTACCGCAACAAAATCGATATCGTGGTCGCCCAGGGCCGTGCGAAAGATATTTCGGCCGATGCGGCCGAACCCATTGATGCCAACCTTAACAGACATTCCCTGCCCTCCTGCGTGGTTTGCTATTTGCACACTTCCAGCCGCGGGTTTAATTGTTGCTTAGCTGAAGTGGCTGAACTTACGAAAGAAATTGGAAGATAATGCCCGCCGCGATCAGTGTCAAGCACGCGGTGCGCACACGTTTTTGAAACCGCTCGTTTGCTGTTAACGTACTAGAAATTTGACCTTTTGCGCGACTAGTGTGTTTGAAAATGGGATCGCCTGTTTTGAAAATGGGATCGCGCAAGGTTGCAAATCAAATAGGAGCATTTCCATGATTCACTCGATAAGACTTGCGACAAAGGCGTCTGTGCTGGCGCTTCTGCTTTTGACCGCGATGGGTGTGGCGGCGCAGAGGCCGACACCGACGCCCGTTAATCCTGCGACGCAACCGCCCGGTGGCGAGCCGTCACCCACGCCTCCACCCACCGCGCCGCCAGGAACCCAGCAGCAGCCGGTAACAGCGCCACCAGGAGTGAACGTCATGCCCAGTCCGCAACCAGCGCCGACGCAACTTCCAACTCAAGAGCCGCGCGAGCCGAACTTTCCGAATGTGCAAGCTCAGCCTGTGCCACCGTTGCCCGATTTGACGCGTATTGGAATCGTCAGCAGCAATATCATCACGCTGTCGCTCAATGATGCGATTCGCAAAGCGCTTCAGAACAACAACGACATCGAGATTGCTCGCGACGATGTGAGAATAGCTGAGTATGGGCTGCAGTCTCTTTACGGATTTTACGATCCGGTCTTCAGCGTGACTCCAACTTACGACAAGCGCATCAGTCCCGTTACTAGTATTTTTGCGGGCGGCACCGCTTCGGGAACGGTTTCCACGACGACCTACAGTCTTAGTCCGACGTTGTCGAAGAACTTCGGCACCGGCGGCGGCAGCTACACGGTGGGTTTCGCGAACAGCAAAACGGTGACGAGCGCTACCAGCAGCACCCTGAATCCGTTCTATTCGTCGAACTTGTCGTTGAGTTTCTCGCAGGCCTTGTGGCGAAACCGTTCGATTGACGCGACTCGTCATTCGATTCGGATTCAGAAGAAGTTTATTGAGCAGTCCGATTCGGACTTCCGCGCGCGAACGATTTCAATCATTTCGCAAGTGCAGGCCGCGTACTGGAATTTGGTGTTCGCTTTGCGGAATCAGCAGAACCAATTGGAGAGTTTGAACGTTTCGCGCCAGAACATGCGCATCATCGAAGCGCAGATCGAAGCCGGCGCTAAAGCTCCACTCGATCGCGCCCAAGTCCAAACAGACATCGCTTCGCGCGAAACAAACCTTTTCATCGCGACGCAAAATGTCTCGGTTGCGGAAAACACTCTGAAACAGTTGATGCTGCACGATCCAACGGCCCCGGAGTGGACCGCGCAGATTACGCCGACCGATTCGCCCGTGCTCGATCTTGCACCGGTGAATTTGCAACTGGCGTTAGACGAAGCGCACAAGAACCGGCCTGAGATTCGCCGGCTGAATTTGCAAAAGGAGATTAACGGTCTCGACCTCCAATAC
>JBKPPE010000166.1:0-4486 GCA_046733375.1 Acidobacteriota bacterium
GCACGCTGGTGCCCTACCGCACGGTGCTGACGGTGGACGGTAAACAGACCCTCGAGACGCGTATTCTCACCGTCACTTATGGCGTCAAGATGGAGGACACGCTGTTCCAGACTCCGGAAGCCACTAGCGGGATGGACTAGTGTTTTCTAGTTCGACCTCAAAGAGAGCCATTTTCCATTTATCATTGGACATTTCTCATTTTTCATTTCAAAAACGGCTTCGGTGTCCTGCGGCACCTCTTTCCCAGCCGCTCTTTCGTGGCCGGCAGCCGGAATTTGGAATGAGAATCTGCACAATCACGTTCGAATGACCAAATGAGAAATGCCAAATGACAAATGGAAAATGTTTCTTTTCCTACCTTTTGGGAACCTTCCCTACTTTCCAGCGTGTCACCAGTGAGCGTCGCAGGCAGCGGTGTATAATGTCTGCTCGCGAAAATCGGGCGAAATCTCAATGAAATTGGGATCGCGCTAACAACACCCGAAGAGCCTACCTGCGATGAGGGCGCTAAGTTCAGTTGAGCAATTTGATTTCGCCGCCGGGCGAGCAACGGCGGTTGTCATGCAGCCAGCAACAGACCACGCCCTGTTGGAAGGTACGTTGGCCGGTGACGAAGATGCGTTTGCTGAACTGGTGGCGCGCTATCGAAACCAGATTACGAGCTACATTTACCGGATCGTGAACGACTACGACACCGCAGTGGATTTGGCGCAGGAAACTTTCATCAGAGTGTTCCGCGCAGCCGGCCGGTATCAGACGACGCATGCGTTCTCGACCTACATCTATCGCATTGCGACGAATCTGGCGATTAGCGAGCTGCGGAAAAGAAAGCGCCGGCGGTTGGTGTCTTTGACAGGTTTGTTGGGCGGTTCGGACGGCGAGGAAGCGATCGATTTCAATCCGCCGGATGAACAGCCTTTGCAGGATGTGGCCCTCGTGGATGCTGAGCGACGAGCTGTCGTGAAGCGCGCCATCAGCACTTTGCCGGAACGGTATCGCGCGCCTCTGGTGCTGCGCGACGTGGAAGGCAAGAGCTATGACGAGATTGCCGCGATTCTGTGCACTAGTGAGGGCACAGTTAAGTCGCGGATAAATCGCGCGCGAAATTTCCTGCGCGACAAAATGCGGAATTATGTTCAGGTGGTGTAATCATGACTAACAGAGAATGCCGCGAGACGCGGCGAGAAATTGATGAACTTGAATTGGGGCACCGGCCGAGCGTTCAGGCGACGGCGCATATGGCTTCGTGCGCAGCTTGCCAGAAGTTTCAGACCGAGCGTACGTCGCTGCGCGAACTGGTTGGGAGTCTTGAACCAGTCGTCGCGCCGCCCGATTTCGACATGCGCCTGCGCGCTCGTATCGCGGCTGAGAAGTGTGACAAACGTCAGCAACCGTTTTTCGCTCGATTGATTAGCACGCCCGCATTGGCAGCGGCGGCCTTGTTTGTGATCGTTGCCGGATCGGTTTATTGGAGTTCGCGTCGACCTGCGAATCCAGCAGTGACGCCGAGTAAGTCCGAAGTTGCAACGAATACGCATCAATCCAACGTGCCCGCGACAGTAAATCAGTCCGAGCCGCAGATTGCAGCCGTTCCGTCAGAGGAAGGCCGCGACCTGGCTTCAGCCGGTACAAGCAGAGTAGTTCATCGTAGAAGCGGCACCCGACCTGCCAGCTCTGAACAATTTGATGTGCGTGGCACCGAGGTAATTCGCCAGACGGATGCAGATCAGGCCTACGTTCCGAGCCGACGAGTCGAGTTCGCTTTACAGAATGAGCGCGGGCAGACGCGAAAGGTTTCTCTGCCGCCGGTTAGCTTCGGTGCGCAAAATTTGGTTAGCGACACTCGCAGGGAGATAGCTTACTCACCCAGCAGTCGAGTTTGGTAGTTCCGCAAATGAGAAATGCTTTCAAATCATCTCTGTTATTCATTTTCGCGACGGCAGTAATCGTGGCGGTCGCATTGACTGCCGCGGCTCAAACGCCGGAAGGCGTACCGCCGTTGCCAGCATCTCCGGGGCAACCGCAAACGCCGGCTCCGATGGCGAAGGTGAAAACTGATAAAGTTCGCCGTCCGACAACTGCGACACGCCAGGCGCGCGTCAAGATGGTGAGTGACCAGCAGCCAGTCGCGCCTCAGATTGTAACGGTGGTCCATCGCCTAAACGGCCTGACGTTGCTGCGCAAAGTGCTGCGCGAATCAGGCGAGCCCGGAACCGTCACAATCAATCCGGAAGCAATCAGAAACGACGCGCACGCAAGCATCATTGCCGGCCTGGCACTGGGAGACGGCCGGACAGTTCTCGCGCGTCTGCCGCAAGTGGCCGCCGAGATGGAAGTCTATCGGTCGACTGTCGTTGTGCCGCAAACTCCTAAACCCGACAATGAAGAGAATGACAACGCCCATGCGTCGGTGCGTCGCGCGCCACCTGCGCCGCGCATTCAGCCTGACCTGACGATAATGACGCAGGATGGACGAACATTCCGCGCGCGCTATGTCGGCATCGATGGCCAGACTGGGCTGTCGGTTTTGCAAGTGACCACGCAGTTAACTGACGTCTCAGACACAAAAGCGCCAAAGATCTCCGACGGCCAGAACGTCAGTGTGTTCGCACCGGAACAAGTTTCGTCTGATATTCCCTCTCAGATTCTCGTGCGCATCGGAAAGACCGATGCAAAGATCGCGAGGGCAAAAATAAAAGCTGAAACTGAGCGCGCGACGTTGCGCGCCGCAAAGCTTTCACCGAACGTTCTCGGTGGCGTGGCGTGCGACCAGTCGGGACAGACGGTTGGCATCATCGACGAGATCGATGGCACAAACGCGAAACTGGTAACTGCCGACGCGGTACGGGCGGCCGCGCAGCGCGTGCTCGCACGACAATCGAGCGTGCCGCGGCCATTGCTCGGCATTCGCGGTGAAGAGGTCGATTGGGCAGCAAAGAACTCAATGCTGTCCTTCGGCTGGAACGAAAAAGAATTGGAGCGAATGTTCGAGAAACAGATTGGCATCGTGCTGACTTACGTGCTGCCCGGAACGCCGGCCGCATTCGCGAATCTGCATCCGGGCGACATCATCGTTCGCGTTGGCGATAAAGACGTCAAAGGCGCCGAAGAATTCTCGGAGATGCTGAGAAAGGCCGGCACCGGCGAGGAAGTGAAGTTCACCGTTGAGCGGCCTAACATAAAGACGCCACTGACGTTCGAAGTGAAACTCGGCGGTGCTTTCCAGCCGAACTTCGAATGGAAATTTGAATTTCCAGAGATGCCGAAGATCAGAATGGGCGGCTTGAAGAATCTCGGGATTGAAGCAGTTGCGCTCTCAAACAAATCGGCGACTCGATGGGGTGGTCAGGGCGTGCTGGTTGTTTCGGTTGAGCCCGACAGCGCCGCGGGCCGCGCGGGTTTGAAAGAGGGCGACGTCATTGAAATGATCGACGGACGCGCGGTCGGGCGCGGGGCGTGGACTTACATGTATCCGTTCAACAAGAAAGAGAAGCACACGTTCTCAGTGGTCCGCGCGAAAGAGAAGAAACAGATCGTGGTCGAGCCGGTGGACGACTGAGTTAGTTTCGGGTTTCGAGTTTCGAGTCAAAACATCGATTGCTCAGGTCGGTTTGAATGGCTCTCATCGGGGAAGCTCGAATTAGAGCCGCAACTCGAAACTCGAAACTTGAAACTCGAAACTCGAAACTCTCAGTTAGTCGCCCTGTTTCCCAGGCAATAAACCTTCACACGTAAGGGTCTGCGGTCCGTTGTCGTTGCAGATCGCAAACTGCGCCTTTGATTCCTGATACATCGTCACCCCCGCGTACTCGCCTTTGGCATTCAAAATGTAAAAGTTGACGTAGAAGTTTGGCAGGCCCCGACTGTTCAGCAGACGCTTCTCGACGGTGTTCGCCTGAATCCGTTTCAGTGCCGTCATTCCGGCGTCTTTCGGATGGGCACCGCGGCGCATTTCCTCGACGATCAGGAATGAGCAGAGATTAAAAAGATTGGCTTCGCCGCGACCGGTCGAACCGGCGGCTCCGACTGCGCCATCGACATACAGGCCTGCGCCGAGAATCGGTGAATCGCCCACACGGCCGGGAATTTTCCAGGACAGACCGCTCGTCGTCGTCACGCCGCAAATCTCGCCTTTGGAGTTGATGCCGTCACAGTTGATCGTGCCGTGCAGATTTTCAGGACGCAGCAAACCTTCCGCGAGCATCTGCTCGGCCGCTTTGAAAGCAGCCGCGGCACGCTTCTTCGGATCGAGATAATGGGAAGGATCGATGCGGCGTTTCCATTCGAGCCACATCTCGCGCGAGTGCGGTGTGTTCAAATCGTCTTCAATCTTAAAACCCATATTACGTGCGAATTCCTGCGCGCCTTTGCCGACAATTAGGTGATGATCGGTTTGTTCCGAAACTGCTTTCGCGACCAACGAAGGCGTGCGCACGCCTTCGATCGCGGCAACGGCTCCGGCTTGCTTCTTCGGGCCGTGCATCAC
>JBKPPE010000167.1:0-2986 GCA_046733375.1 Acidobacteriota bacterium
GTGCTTGCCGGTGCAGCAATCGTTATAACAAGCAACAGCGGCACCGCCACCAGGAGTCTGAGGGCGTAATGAAGTGCCTTCACCAACTTGCTAAAAAAGTGGACGGTCACACGTTTTCTCGTCAGCATCAGATGATCGCAAGAATCGCAGGCTGAGCCCCATCTGATACTGTTACGACGAAGGTTGGTCTAAGGGCGAGAAGTGGCACGGGCGTCCCGCCCGTGTAAATCACGCGCAAGATGCGCGTGCCACCTCACCAAAAAATCCGCGGCATTTTACACGCTGCCGGCGTGAGATTGAATAGCCGTGGGCGACGCCGACGGATCCGTCACCGAGGATCGTCCGCACGCGAAAGCGTGCAATTTCAATTCGACCCTTTCCGGGTCGGTTAATCAATTTGGTTTTTGTGTTCCGTGGGTTTCACCCATGGCTATTGAATGCGTCCCCTGCGGGGACGTTCTTCCATTCACGATTTACCATTTACGATTTACCAGAATGTGGCGTTGCCACCGGCTATTGAATTCAACCGCTCCACGGTTGGTAAGCTGGATCTCTTGACGGTAGATCCGTGGAAGTTGTCCACGGCTATTAAGTCACACGCGTTCGGTGTGAATACGGGGAGTTAACAAGTTATCCAATACCAAACGATACATATTAAAGCTATGATTACGCCCGCTTGATCCATGGCTGGTACAGCAGGCAGGAGTTTCCAGATGAAAACGCGCCTTTACATCGCGGCATCGTTAATCACCCTTTATCTGACGGTGACGAGCGCCGCCTTTGCCCAACATAGCCACATGCACGGCAAGGTCGAGTTTCCAAACTCGTGCAGCTCCGCAGTGCAGGTGAAGCTCCTCGACGGCATCGCCATGCTGCACTCGTTCTTTTACTCCGGGGCGCAGCAGGCCTTCGAGGAAGTGGCCGCGGAGGACAACTCCTGCACGATCGCCGCCTGGGGCTACGCCTCCATTCTGATGCTGAATCCGCTTCAGGGCACTGGCTCCTCGCCGGCGAACGCACGGCTGGCGCAGGCCGCGATCGATAAGGCACGCAGTGTTGGCGCAAAGACCCAGCGCGAACGCGACTACCTCGAGGCCGTGGCCGCCTATTACGAGGATTTCGCCAACCGTCCCGAGCGGGCCCGCCAACTCGCGCGCGCCAAAGCTTACGAGGCGCTGGCGGCAAAATACCCGGACGATGACGAAGCGCAGATCTTCTACGCGCTGTACCTCGCGGGTACTCAGTCTCCGTCGGACCAGACGTATTCCGCATATCTCAAGGCGGCAGAGATTCTCGAGAAGCAGTTCGTCAAGCATCCCAACCATCCCGGCGTTGCGCACTATCTGATCCACAGCTACGACGCACCTCCGATCGCCGCGAAGGGGTTGCCGGCGGCGCGCCGCTACGCCAGCATCGCGCCGGACGTCCCGCACGCGCTGCACATGCCCTCGCACATCTTCACCCGCGTTGGTGCGTGGGCTGACTCGATCGCGACCAACCGCCGCTCGGCCGATGTCGCTCGCAGCATCGAGCCTGACGAGGCGCTGCACGCGATGGACTACATGACCTACGCCTACCTGCAGCTCGCCCAGGACCGCGACGCGCGCAAGACTCTGGACGAGGCGCGTGCGCTGGTCGCGTTCAATCCCGGACGGGCCACGGCGCCGTACGCCCTTGCGGCGATGCCGGCCCGCTATGTGCTCGAGCGGGGCGCCTGGAGCGAGGCGGCAAAGCTCGAGCCGACACCGTCGAACTACCCTTTCACGGAAGCGATGACGTATTTCGCGCGCGCTCTCGGCGCCGCCCGGAGCGGGGACATTGAGGCTGCGCAGCAGAATCTCAAACGGATCGTAGTGCTGTGCGATGAGCTGAAGGCGGCGCGCGCGACAGGGAACAACGAGTACTGGGCGAATGAAGTCGAGGTGATGCGCCTGGCATCGGTCGCCTGGATCGCGCTTGCGCAAAAGCAGAGCAACGACGCGGTGGCTCTCATGCGTCAGGCGGCCGACATCGAGGACAAGAGCGAGAAGAACATTGTGACGCCGGGGCGCCTGCTGCCAGCGCGTGAGTTACTTGGCGACCTGCTGATGGAATTGCATCGGCCGGCAGAGGCGCTCAAAGAGTACGAGGCCTCACAGCAACGCGAGCCGAACCGCTATCGCGGGTGGTACGGAGCGGGGCAGGCGGCGGCGCAGTCGGGGAACCAAGAGAAGGCGCGGTACTACTTCTCGAAAGTGATTGATTCCGCAGGCGTCGGCGACCCGCGCCCCGAGACGGTGAAGGCGCGCCAATATCTCGCGCGTCATTGAATAGGCAGTCAGGAAGCGGGCAGTCAGAAGGCGCTCGATCTGCGAAATCAACTCATATCCGAACGACATTGCCCGCTCGGGATTATCAATGAATACGACAAATCTGCGTGACGTCACCAGCCTGCGAAGCAGGCGACAGCATAAAGACTTCCACCCCAGCCGAGCTGCTCGGCTGGGGACCCCGGCCCTGGGGCGTAAGCCCCAGGATCGCGAACCCAAAATAATCAGAGCCCGCGAAGCGGGCGACCCAGTCGTTGTCGATCGTCGATTCGCCGCAATCGGCGAACAATGCGCAATCGGAAATTGGCAATTGGAAATTGTTGTTGCTGTCGCCCGCTTCGCGGGCTCGGTGAATCGTTCGTAACGTGATCCTGGGGTTCCGCTCGCTGCGCTCGCTCCACCCCAGGCTTTATGCTGTCGTGCGCTCCGCGCACTATTCACGATTTACAATTCACGATTCACCAATTCGTTCCATTCACGATTTACCGCCTTTGATCTATTTACCATTTACGATTTACCAGAACGTGCCGAAGTCGTAATCGACCGCAGTGCGTTTACCAGCTTCATGACGTCGTCCGCCGAGGTATAAACAGACGGGGTGACGCGAATGCAATCGCCGGCAGCTGGGCCCGTGCGCCGTACTGTCAGCACGCCGAATTTTTCGGCCAGCTGCCTGA
>JBKPPE010000168.1:0-3551 GCA_046733375.1 Acidobacteriota bacterium
TGCGCAAGAGCCAATCGCACAGCGGCGCCGCACGACTCTAGGCCAGTAAGTCATTACTCTTCGGCGCTTTTCAAGGAACGCGCGCTACGTTCTGACCCGAGAGATAAAGTAGAACGCACCAGCGCCGAAGATCGCGATAGGGGCCCAGACGGCGACCTCAGCCGGAAGCAGCGCGTGTTCGCCCAGTTGTTGGAAACCGCTCGAGAGTAACCAAAACAGAATACTGACGACGACGGCCGACGATAGCGCGGCGACGGTGCTCTTCCGGCCGAGCGAAATCGCGAGCGGCATGCCGATGAGCGCGAGAATGATTACGCTGAATGGCGCCGCATATTTTCTTTGCAAGCCCACGGCGAGTGCGGCTGTGTCCGCGCCGCGTGCCTTCAAGATTTTGATGTACTCGCGCAGGCGGGTGGCGTTTAGCTGCGAAGGCCGGTCGACGGTCGGGCGAAAAGTGCGGGGCGATTCAACGCCGTCGATCGTGAGCGATTGCGCCTGCTGTTTGCCGACTTGCGCCTGAGTGAAATCGAGCCAACGCGCGTCTTTTATCTCGAGCCGATTTGGCTGCACCCATGATGCAACTTCCCCGCCGATCAATCGCGACAGCTCAGTGCGGCGCGCCGGATCGAATTCGAAGATCGCCGGCTTAACCAGAGCCTGCTTCTGATCGTCGAAGTCATACGAATAAATACGCATGCCATCTGAGCTCACCAGCCAGCGACGTTCGCCGGCCGTCGATTGCGTGATGTTGCCGCGGATGCGCGCGCGCAGATCGTCCTGCCGAATATTCGCCGCGGGCATGACTCGCTCTTCGATGAGCCAGAGGCCACCGGCCACCGCGATAGCGAATACCAACCCGGGAAGCATCAATCGATAGACGCTCTGTCCACTGGCCCACCAGGCGACCGCTTCCCTTCTCCGCGCAATCAAGGCGTAGGTTAACAACGATGCGACCAGTACGCTGCCGGGAAACAATTCGACGCTCACGAGCGGCATCAGATAAAAAAGATATTGCCCGAGCAGACGCACACCGCCGCCGCGCGTGGTGACAAACCGCCACAATTCGAAACTGGTGAAGACGTCAAACAGAATCACGAGCACGAGAAAGCCGAACAAAAAACTGATAAGCATTGTGCGGACGATGCTCGTGTCGAGCAGTGTAGGAAAACGAATTGCTGACCACCGCGCTGACTTCACTCTGCGGACACTTGCTGGAGTCGTTTTCTCCGATTGTATTCGGCGAAACTGTGGAAACGAGAGAGTTCTATTCATCAGCAGGAGCGTTACGCCGACCGCGGTCGTAATGAGAGTCGCCAACCAACCGCCGACAATCGGCGGAAGTGTGCCGCCGCGCGCCAACTGTTCGCCGCCAATCATCAGAAGGTAATAGATAACCATCACGACGACTGAGAGGAACGCACCGAAGCCGCGACTGCCGCGTCGCAGGCGCATCGCCAAACCCGCGCCGAACAAAACGAAGACAATCGGCGACACAGAAAAGGCCAAGCGCTTATGAAAGATGATCTGTGCTTCGCGCTGCTCGCGGCCTGAACTGTCTTTGATGAAGTGCCGCAGTTCTGTGAAACTCATCTCGTCGCTCTTCCGCTCGATGGTGCGCATCCGCGCCAGCAAATCGTTCCGACCGGTATTGAACAGAATTCGCAATTGCTCCAGTCGCTCAACGACATAATCTTGCTTCGCCCCATCGGGAGCGGGAATGCTGGTCCGCACTGCGTCCTGAAGCACAAGTTCTGACTTTTCGCCTGACGAATCGATGCGTCCGGTACGCGCGGTGATCAGACGAGTAGAGCCATCATCCTCACGCGACTGAATGAACACGCCGCCCCATTGGCCACGCGACTTGTCGCCTTCGCGCACATAGATCACGTAACCGGGAATGTCTGTAGTGAAAGTCTGCGGCTCGACCGGCGAATCAAGCTTGTAAAGCGCGGCCCGCGCGCCAATGTTTCGTAATTCCCTCTGGGCGCGCGGCGCTTCATTCATGTTCAACTGCCACGCCGCCGCGGCCGTGATCAAACCGATCAGCAAAACCGGGACAAGCACCTGCCAGCGGCTGATGCCGGCCGCGCGCATGGCGACGAGTTCGCTGTCGCTGCCCATGCGGCCCAGTCCGATAATCGTCCCGCAAAGAAGCGCCATCGGCAGCGTAAAGCTCAACACAGTCGGCAACAGCGCCGGCGCGATGCTGTAGAGAAACATCGCCGGCACCGTAGTGCGGAAGATTGTCTCGAAGTAGCGGCCGCTTTGCTGAACGAACAGAATTCCCGTCAAGAGCGCAAGCGCGATGAGCACATACGGAAGTATTGTGCGAATGATGTATCGCTCGATGAGTCGATGGCTGCGCATGGGGTTACGGACTAATCCGCAGATTTCGCTGATTCAAATGGTTTACGGATCAATCCACAGATTACGCAAATTACACAGATTCAAGAAATGACAATCAGTGAAGTCTCCTGGTTTGTGAATCCTAATCTGCGGAATCTGTGTAATCTGCGGATAACCCTAAGCGCGCGCCGGCGCGACCATAGTCCGCGGTCGACGTTCCAGTGCGCGCACGATCAAGCGGTGCGTAAACTCTCCGACTTCGGCATCTGTTTGATTGAATGTCGATTGGTACGCGCTCGCAAAATCCGACGGACCCACGCGTTGGCTGCTAATCAACATTTGCTGAACCTCTGGTAGCAACCGCGTGCCGACACCTCTGCTGCAGTTCCCACAACGCACCGCGCTCTCAAAGTCGAGATAGACGGCTTGTCTCGGCGTCAAAGTTGTTCCGCACACTGCGCATGCACTGACATCCGGAAACGAACCAGCTAGTCGCAGAATCCAGATCTCAAAATAGCGAAGGATGATTTTCGCAGTGTGAGGCGCCGCGGCCAATGCCTCGAGACAAGCAGAGACCATGCGAAAGAGTTTCTCGTTCGCTTCATGCGGCGGCGCGAATTCATTGACCAGCTCCGCCATGTAACCGAGCACTTCTGTGCAATCGACATCAGCCGCAAGATCGAAATGGGACTTAAGGATCTCGACCCCGGTGATCGTTACCAATTCGCGATTCTCTTTTTCGCGAAACTCCAAACGCACTACCGTGAACGGCTCCAGCGCGGCGCCAAAGCGGCTCTTCATCCGACGCGCGCCTTTTGCGACACCACGAATCAGGCCGGCGCTGCGCGTGAAGCACAGGACGATTCGATCGGCCTCAGCGAGGTTGTAACTGCGCAGGACGATCGCCTCGGTCGTAACGACATTCATTGCGATGTGAGATTACCGGAAAGGAATGAAGTAGAGAATCCAGCCAAGCAAGAAAGCGACGACAATGAACTCGGCAAACACCTTCAAGCCATACATGAGCTTTTGCCGGTCATCCCCCTTGGCGGCAATACCGAACACCACTGCAGTTAGGGCGGCGAAGACAGCCATCCACAGGACGTGTCTCATCTTTTCCTCCCTGCCGCAATGTCGAAGGCATCAAGCATCACAAGGTAATTGAGTAGCCCCGCGACAAGAAGGAACGTGTTTCCGTATTCGTA
>JBKPPE010000169.1:0-5056 GCA_046733375.1 Acidobacteriota bacterium
CGGCGCTGAACGCCGGCTTTAACGATGGCGTGAAGGCGGGTCGCGAGGATACGCGCAGGAATCGCGGGTACAACATTCAAGGGCATAGCGATTACCAGAAGGCGACTCGCGACTACAACTCAGGTCGTGGCGATCGTTATCTCTATCAACAGTACTATCGTGTGGCCTTTGAGCACGGCTATGCTGATGGTTACAGCGGATACTAAGTAAATTTCTCCTGACCCCAGCGCGAGAGCGTGAGCGGAGCCTTCACTTCGCTCACGCTTTTTTTTTGGCTTTCACTGTACGTATCCCGTTTATGATTAGCGGAACCACGTCCCGAATCGCCGTTTACTTGATACAAAGACAGACTAAAGACAAAGGAAGTTCAGGCAGACCTATGTCCAAAATCCTGATAATCGAAGACGATGACGTCTCGTGCGAACTGATGCGCATGGCGCTCGAAGCGCGTGGTTACGAAGTAACGGTCGCGGATAATGGCGTCACCGGGTACGACACCGCGCTGTTCTTGATTCCTGATCTGATCATCACAGACATTCGCATGCCTGGAGCCGATGGCGTGCACGTCGTCCGCCGCGTTCGCGATACTCCATCGTTGCAGGACGTGCCAATCCTCGTCACCACAGCATACGGAACAGGCACCGCCACGTTTTCCTTGCAAGCGGGCGCCGACGCGTACGAACCAAAGCCACTCAATCCAAAAAACTTTCTCGCCACTGTCGAACGGCTGCTTCCGACGCACGACACTTTGAGAGTCGCTTAGTACCGTTCGCGGAATTCACAATTCTTAACAAACAACTGGGCGAACCCATGCGTACACTTGGGCATCCCAATGAGCCCAGTTTGTTGCAGCAAGAATCGATTTAATACACCGCACGTAATAACCAATTTCACGGAACCTTTTCTGACGCTGGTTCGTGTAATACCGGGAACTCCGCGGAGCCAGCGCCTGATGACCTTCATCGTCAATCCCTCGCACCCTGTGCCGGTTGTGCGTCAGATCGCCGCTGTCAAAATCCTTTTCGCAGTGTTGGCAATGATTGCCGGCAGTCTGCATGTGCGCGCCCAATCCGCAGTGGCCACGCCTGTGCCGTCGCCGTCTCCGGCATCTACTCCTGAAGCCAAACCAACTGGGATAAAGACGTCAACGGGAACTGTCGCAGTGCCGCCGGAAAAATCCGAGCCAATCCGCATCACCCGTTTTGATAAGGCACCGGTAATCGATGGCAAGCTCGACGACGAAGTTTGGAAACAGGCAGTCGTCCTCAAAGATTTTTACGACATCGATCCCGGCGACAACCTTCCGGCACAAAAGAAAACTGAGGTGATGCTCGGGTACGATCCCACGGTTCTCTACCTCGCGTTTCACTGCTACGACGAGCCTGACAAAGTGCGCGCGACCGTAGCGCGACGTGACAACATCTTCTCTGACGATTACGTCGGGTTCTTCCTCGACACCTTCAATGATCAGCGAAAGGCGTTCGAAGCTTTTTTCAACCCGTTCGGCATTCAGGGCGATGCGACATTTACTGAAGGACGTGGTGAAGATTTCAGCGTCGATGTCGTCATGGAATCGAAAGGTGTCTTGACAAGCGACGGATGGACTGTCGAGGTTGCGATTCCATTCAAATCAATTCGTTACACCGCCGGAAAAGGTAAGCTTTGGGGTGCGCATTTCTTTCGTCGCATCAAGCGCTTAAACAACGAGCTTGATTCATGGATGCCCGTTTCGCGCAGCGTCTCCGGCACGCTGAACCAGGAAGGACATCTCACGGGCTTCGAAGGCATCTCGACCGAACGCACTCTCGAAATCATTCCCAGTCTCACGATTTCGGAAACTGGTCGGCAGGTGCGCAGCTACGGAGTTTTTCCCGGGACCCCCGCGGCGCTCGTGGATCCCGGTCGCATCGTCAACGAGCCCGCGAAACTGGATGCGGGAGTCACCGCGAAATTTGGTTTGACGCCGACCGTGACGCTCGATCTTGCAGTCAATCCCGACTTCGCTCAAGTCGAAGCTGACCAGATTGTGGTTACGACTAATCAGCGTTTTCCAATCTTCTTTCCGGAAAAGCGTCCATTCTTCCTCGAAGGCATAGACATTTTTCAGACGCCGATCCTCGCGGTGCACACGCGCACGATTGTCGATCCCGACATCGCGGTCAAGCTTTCCGGCAAACAGGGCAAGACCACTTTCGGGATCATGGGCGCAAGTGATAATGGCCCTGGGAATTTGAGCGCGGACGATCGTGGCGCGCTGGCTTCATGTATTGAACGACGGGCGTTTAATTCGAACGTCTTTTGCAACAACGAAAGGTTTGTTGACAAGAATGCTTACATCGGCGTGCTTCGCCTGAAGCGCGACATCGGCAAATCAGACAGCACCATTGGGCTCATCGCGACCACTTACAACTTTATCGAGAAACACAACCAGGTCGGTGGTTTTGATGGTCGATTTCGCGTTGACAAAAAGACGACGGCATTCGTTCAGGTGTTGGGAACGACCTCGCGCAACTTCTTTTTCGATCCTTTTCAGGGTCGGAACATTTACCGCACCGGCAATGGGTTCGCTTATTCGGCTGACTATAACTTTTCCGGACGGCACTGGGGCTACGAATTGTACGGCGAAGGATACACCCACGATTATCGCGCCGACGTGGGATTCTTCGGTCGCACGGACACAAATTTCAACAGCTTTTTTATCCGGCACAACACGACCCAAAATCCAAAGAAGACGATCATTAGCCGTCATATTCATAACTTCAGTTGGATCGGTTACGACTTTCAGGGACGAATTCAAAATTGGGAAAGCGAGAGCTACATCGAGTGGCGGCTGCCTCGTAATTCCTATTTCAGTCTTGCCTGGGAGCCGGCGTATGAGCGCATCCTCGAAGAGGAGTTTGGAACTTCACGAAACGCGCAGTGCATCAACGATCCGGATCCTGCGAAACGTTGTCGGGCGGCTTTCTACGGACCGGACGACGAACGTTCAGTTCACAAGAACCACTTTTTCATCGCTGGCAGTTCGCAGTTCAACAAAAAGATTCAATTCAATGGTCGCGCGGTTTGGCGCCTCAACCATCTCGATTTGGATTTCGGCGGCGGCCGCCGTTTTCCGCGCGTGAGTCCCGCGGCTTTGCTTTTGGGTCAGGGTGCTCCGCTCGATCCCGGAGCCGGGAATCTGTTCGAGTTTAGTGGCGGCGTTACTTATCAGCCAACAAACGAGCTGCGCATGCAGCTTAACTACGTCAAGAACCGGCTCGTCCGAAAAGACACGGGACTGGTCGCCTTCGACACAAACATTTTCACCCTACGCACGACGTATCAATTCACGAAGTTCAGTTTTGCGCGCGCCATTATCGACTACAACACGCTTAATCAACGCGTGCGCGCTCAGTTGCTTTACGGCTGGACACCCAATCCGGGCACGGCTTTCTACGCCGGTTATAACGACGATTTGAATTACGGGTTCAACGCGATCAGCAGCTCGATCATTCCTGGCTTCCGGCGCAACGGGCGCACGTTTTTCGTCAAGATGTCGTACCTGTTCCGCAAGAGCTTCTGAGTTCTTTGCGGCACAAAATTTTGCCCCGTTGGTTCATCTTGAACAGTTTTCCCGATGTGTTCTCGCTTAACAAAATAGCGGCGCCGCTCGCGCAACAACATCGGGGCAACTGCGGACGAACCGAATTTGCAGTTCAGGGGAATAGTATGACTTTCACCCAACAACCCTACTCGCACGTACGCCGAACGCTCTTCGCGGTCGCATTCGTCTTGTGTACGGCGTTAACGGCCGCAGCCGGCACCTTAACACCGACGGCGACGCCGAATCCTTCGCCACAGCCTGCAGGTACCCCCAATGGGAGTGCGAGCGACGGCGCGACGACAAGTGCGCCGGCGGCAGGTCGCGGACGCGTTGTGCCGGCCGAAAAAATGCAGCCGATTCGGATTGCAAAGTTTGACAAGGCGCCAGTAATCGACGGCCGTCTGGATGACGACGTGTGGAAGACCGCTGCGGTGTTCAAAGACTTCTATCAAACCAGCCCGGGCGACAACGTGGCGCCCTCAAAACCCACCGAGACGATGATCGGCTACGACGCGAAGACGCTGTACATCGCCTTTCATTGTTTCGACGAGCCGGGCAAGGTCCAGGCGAGCGTTGCCAAACGCGATGACGTCTTGAACGGCGTTGAAGACAGCATTCGCGTGCTGCTCGACACGTTTAATGACCAGCGTAAAGCCTACGTGCTGGCGTTCAATCCCTTAGGCATACAAATGGACGGCATTCGCACTGAGGGCGTCAACGTCGATTTCAGCGTGGACATCGTCATGCAGTCAAAAGGAACGCTGACGGAAGACGGCTACGTCGTCGAGGTCGCGATTCCGTTCAAGTCTCTGCGTTACGAAGCAGGCAAAGGGAAGCTCTGGGGCATTCAAATCTTTCGCATCATCCAACGATTTAACGGCGAGCAGGATTCGTGGATGCCTATTTCGCGCGACGTTAATGGCCTCTTAAACCAGGCTGGCCACATCACTGGTCTCGAAGGAATCTCGGCTGAACGAACACTCGAATTGATTCCCAGCATCACTGTTTCGGAAACGGGAAAGTTGCTGCCGCACTTTGATTTCATCTCTAACGATCCGGGCCGCATGGTCAACGAGCCGATCAAGTTCGACCTTGGACTGACCGCGAAGTACACGCTGACCCCGACTTCGACAGTTAATCTTGCGATCAATCCCGATTTCGCGCAGGTCGAAGCGGATGCGACCGTCGTCACGACCAACCAGCGCTTTCCCATCTTCTATCAGGAAAAGCGGCCCTTCTTTTTGGAAGGCATCGACATGTTTCAGTTGCCGCTAAACGTCGTGCACACGCGCACGATCATTAATCCGCTGGTGGCGGCGAAACTCGTCGGCAAAACCGGGCGAAATTCTTATGGATTAATGTTCGCCGCCGATCGAGGTCCCGGCACGTACGTCGGTGACGACCGGCTCGACCCGTTCAATTTTCCGCTCATCGATAAGAAAGCTTATGTCGGGGTGTTGCGATTAAAGCGGG